>NZ_MDGW01000376.1:0-1016 GCF_001712525.1 Shigella sp. FC1661 | reverse complement strand
AACACGCCAGTTCGCCCGGATGTTGGGACTTGAACCGAAGAACACGGCGGTGCGGAGTCCGGAGAGTAACGGAATAGCAGAGAGCTTCGTGAAAACGATAAAGCGTGACTACATCAGTATCATGCCCAAACCAGACGGGTTAACGGCAGCAAAGAACCTTGCAGAGGCGTTCGAGCATTATAACGAATGGCATCCGCATAGTGCGCTGGGTTATCGCTCGCCACGGGAATATCTGCGGCAGCGGGCTTGTAATGGGTTAAGTGATAACAGATGTCTGGAAATATAGGGGCAAATCCAGTTACTAATCATTCATTTTCTACTTATATTTATATAAAGGAATATTATGTCTGCTTTTAAAAAGTCACTTCTTGTTGCTGGCGTAGCAATGATTCTTTCCAATAACGTATTTGCTGACGAAGGTCACGGCATTGTTAAATTTAAAGGTGAAGTTATCTCTGCTCCATGTTCAATTAAACCAGGTGACGAAGACTTAACTGTAAATCTGGGTGAAGTAGCAGATACCGTTCTGAAAAGCGACCAGAAATCTTTGGCTGAGCCTTTCACTATTCACCTGCAAGACTGCATGTTGAGCCAGGGTGGAACCACTTATTCAAAAGCGAAGGTTACTTTCACCACAGCGAATACTATGACGGTAATGACTCCAACTTACTGATAGTGTTTTATGTTCAGATAATGCCCGATGACCTTGTCATGCAGCTCCACCGATTTTGAGAACGACAGTGACTTCCGTCCCAGCCTTGCCAGATGTTGTCTCAGATTCAGATTATGTCGCTCAATGCGCTGAGTGTAACGCTTGCTGATAACGTGCAGCTTTCCCTTCAGGCGTGATTCATACAGCGGCCAGCCATCCGTCATCCATACCACGACCTCAAAGGCCGACAGCAGGCTCAGAAGACGCTCCAGTGTGGCCAGAGTGCGTTCACCGAAGACGTGCGCCACAACCGTCCTCCGTATCCTGTCATACGCGTAAAACAGCCAGCGCTGACGTGATTTAG
>NZ_MDGW01000375.1:0-1040 GCF_001712525.1 Shigella sp. FC1661 | reverse complement strand
GCAACTGGTGAAGTTCCGGACCGCACAAATTAATGCCCTGCACGGGACGTTACTGGAGTTTGGTGAAACCATCCACAAAGGCCGGGCAGCGATGGAGCGGGAGTTCCCCGAAGCACTGGAACGGATGAAAGAGAGACTGCCACCGTATCTCATTATGGTTCTGGAAAACCAGTACAACCGACTGAATGAGCTGGACTCACTGATAGAGGATATTGAAAAACAGCTTACCAGCGTGGCGAGGCAGAATGAAACCTGTAAGCGGTTGCTGGATATTCCTGGCGTTGGACCACTTATTGCGACGGCAGCGGTGGCCACCATGGGGGAAGCATCAGCGTTTAAATCGGGGCGAGAGTTCGCCGCATATGTTGGTCTGGTTCCAAAACAAACAGGCTCCGGAGGGAAAGTACGTCTGCTGGGGATAAGCAAACGTGGTGACACTTATCTCAGGACATTATTTATCCACGGTGCAAGAGCGGTGGCATTAGTAGCTAAAGAGCCTGGCCCGTGGATAACCGAACTGAAAAAACGTCGTCCAGCCAGTGTGGCAATCGTCGCCATGGCAAACAAGCTGGCACGAACAGTATGGGCGATAACCGCCCATGACCGTAAGTATGACAGGAACCACGTCAGTATCAGACCATATTAATCGCTGGGTAATGACTCCAACTTACTGATAGTGTTTTATGTTCAGATAATGCCCGATGACCTTGTCATGCAGCTCCACCGATTTTGAGAACGACAGTGACTTCCGTCCCAGCCTTGCCAGATGTTGTCTCAGATTCAGATTATGTCGCTCAATGCACTGAGTGTAACGCTTGCTGATAACGTGCAGCTTTCCCTTCAGGCGTGATTCATACAGCGGCCAGCCATCCGTCATCCATACCACGACCTCAAAGGCCGACAGCAGGCTCAGAAGACGCTCCAGTGTGGCCAGAGTGCGTTCACCGAAGACGTGCGCCACAACCGTCCTCCGTATCCTGTCATACGCGTAAAACAGCCAGCGCTGACGTGATTTAGCACCGACGTAGCCCCACTGTTCG
>NZ_MDGW01000374.1:0-1048 GCF_001712525.1 Shigella sp. FC1661 | reverse complement strand
AAAAACTGGATCGACAAAGAAGAATATCCGCAATCCGCAGCCATCGACCTGCGTTGCGTAAATATGGTTGCCGATCTGTGGCATGCGCCTGCGCCGAAAAATGGTCAGGCCGTTGGCACCAACACCATTGGTTCTTCCGAGGCCTGTATGCTCGGCGGGATGGCGATGAAATGGCGTTGGCGCAAGCGTATGGAAGCTGCAGGCAAACCAACGGATAAACCAAACCTGGTGTGCGGTCCGGTACAAATCTGCTGGCATAAATTCGCCCGCTACTGGGATGTGGAGCTGCGTGAGATCCCTATGCGCCCCGGTCAGTTGTTTATGGACCCGAAACGCATGATTGAAGCCTGTGACGAAAACACCATCGGCGTGGTGCCGACTTTCGGCGTGACCTACACTGGTAACTATGAGTTCCCACAACCGCTGCACGATGCGCTGGATAAATTCCAGGCCGACACCGGTATCGACATCGACATGCACATCGACGCTGCCAGCGGTGGCTTCCTGGCACCGTTCGTCGCCCCGGATATCGTCTGGGACTTCCGCCTGCCGCGTGTGAAATCGATCAGTGCTTCAGGCCATAAATTCGGTCTGGCTCCGCTGGGCTGCGGCTGGGTTATCTGGCGTGACGAAGAAGCGCTGCCGCAGGAACTGGTGTTCAACGTTGACTACCTGGGTGGTCAAATTGGTACTTTTGCCATCAACTTCTCCCGCCCGGCGGGTCAGGTAATTGCACAGTACTATGAATTCCTGCGCCTCGGTCGTGAAGGCTATACCAAAGTACAGAACGCCTCTTACCAGGTTGCCGCTTATCTGGCGGATGAAATCGCCAAACTGGGGCCGTATGAGTTCATCTGTACGGGTCGCCCGGACGAAGGCATCCCGGCGGTTTGCTTCAAACTGAAAGATGGTGAAGATCCGGGATACACCCTGTACGACCTCTCTGAACGTCTGCGTCTGCGCGGCTGGCAGGTTCCGGCCTTCACTCTCGGCGGTGAAGCCACCGACATCGTGGTGATGCGCATTATGTGTCGTCGCGGCTTCGAAA
>NZ_MDGW01000373.1:0-1068 GCF_001712525.1 Shigella sp. FC1661 | reverse complement strand
GATCGAGGTTCACAGTACTGCGCATACGATTACCGGGTCATACAGGAGCAGTCTGGTCTGAAAACATCAATGTCGCGTAAAGGTCACTGTTACGACAACGCTCCGATGGAAAGCTTCTGGGGAACGCTGAAAAATGAGAGCCTGAGCCACTATCGTTTTAATAACCGGGATGAAGCCATCTCAGTAATACGGGAATACATTGAGATTTTCTACAATCGTCAGCGTCGTCACTCTCGTCTGGGGAATATCTCCCCGGCAGCCTTCAGGGAAAAATATCATCAGATGGCTGCTTAAAAAAAGAACAAATGGTAGTGTCCGCTATTGCCAGTACACCTCAGACAACGTAAACTTTGCGGCCCACGATCGATAACGTCTCCCACTGAGATAAGTAAATCTCGCCACGGATCAAAACGACAATGCCATAATTTGCGGCGCAACTGCTCAAGAGAACCGTGTATATCGCCAGAAAGCCAGATATGTCGCCATTGATGACCCGCAATTCTCTGATAAACGGGCGCAGGCTGTTTCATCAATATTTTCCTCCCGCGCTAAAGATCACATAATCTTAACAAGAATGTTAAAAAACGCTGGACTCAGACAGTAGAGTGTGTGTTATGGTTGACTATAAAGTCAGCGAAGGAAATGCTTCTGGCTTTTAACAGATAAAAAGAGACCGAACACGATTCCTGTTTTCGTCAACAAACAATAAAACCCTTTAAAATTAATGCGTTGAATAAATTTACGTTCATCTTTTAATCCCTGACACGTACCATTGCATATTAATACATTCAACCAGTGGTAATGACTCCAACTTATTGATAGTGTTTTATGTTCAGATAATGCCCGATGACTTTGTCATGCAGCTCCACCGATTTTGAGAACGACAGCGACTTCCGTCCCAGCCGTGCCAGGTGCTGCCTCAGATTCAGGTTATGCCGCTCAATTCGCTGCGTATATCGCTTGCTGATTACGTGCAGCTTTCCCTTCAGGCGTGATTCATACAGCGGCCAGCCATCCGTCATCCATACCACGACCTCAAAGGCCGACAGCAGGCTCAGAAGACGCTCC
>NZ_MDGW01000372.1:0-1070 GCF_001712525.1 Shigella sp. FC1661 | reverse complement strand
GGCGCGAAAAATCCACCTGTACCACTGCGACCATCGCGGCCTGCCGCTGGCGCTCATCAGCACGGAAGGGGCAACAGCGTGGTGCGCAGAATATGATGAATGGGGCAACCTGCTGAGTGATGAGAACCCGCATCATCTGCAGCAGCTCATTCGCCTGCCGGGTCAGCAGTATGATGAGGAGTCCGGCCTGTATTACAACCGCCACCGCTATTATGACCCGCTGCAGGGGCGGTATATCACTCAGGATCCGATTGGGCTGAAGGGGGGATGGAATTTTTATCAGTATCCGTTGAATCCGGTCATAAATGTAGATCCGCAAGGTTTGGTTGATATAAATTTATACCCCGAAAGTGATCTTATCCATTCTGTAGCTGATGAGATTAATATCCCAGGCGTTTTCACAATCGGGGGGCATGGTACCCCCACATCTATTGAATCCGCAACGCGCAGTATCATGACAGCTAAAGATCTAGCATATCTAATTAAATTTGATGGGAATTATAAAGATGGGATGACAGTTTGGTTATTTTCTTGTAATACAAGTAAAGGACAAAATTCATTTGCTAGCCAATTAGCTAAAGAGTTACATACAAATGTAATAGGACCTGACACGCTATGGACGTGGTGGGGGCGAGGAACTAATGGTAAGTTAAAAATGGATACAGTGCTAACAGCACCAACGAACCTTAATTCAAATAAGGATCTAATGGCTATAACAACAAAAGACCTGGTAATGACTCCAACTTATTGATAGTGTTTTATGTTCAGATAATGCCCGATGACTTTGTCATGCAGCTCCACCGATTTTGAGAACGACAGCGACTTCCGTCCCAGCCGTGCCAGGTGCTGCCTCAGATTCAGGTTATGCCGCTCAATTCGCTGCGTATATCGCTTGCTGATTACGTGCAGCTTTCCCTTCAGGCGGGATTCATACAGTGGCCAGCCATCCGTCATCCATATCACCACGTCAAAGGGTGACAGCAAGCTCATAAGACGCCCCAGCGTCGCCATAGTGCGTTCACCGAATACGTGCGCAACAACCGTCTTCCGGAGCCTGTCATACGCGTAAA
>NZ_MDGW01000371.1:0-1082 GCF_001712525.1 Shigella sp. FC1661 | reverse complement strand
AGACAGAGTATGAGCCGGCGCGGAAACTGCTGGGATAACAGCCCAATGGAACGCTTCTTCAGGAGTCTGAAGAACGAATGGATGCCGGTGGTGGGTTACGTAAGCTTCAGCGAGGCAGCTCACGCCATAACGGACTATATCGTTGGATATTACAGCGCACTAAGACCGCACGAATATAACGGTGGGTTACCCCCAAACGAATCGGAAAATCGATACTGGAAAAACTCTAACTCGGTGGCCAGTTTTTGTTGACCACTTCAAAGTCTTTCAGCCCAAGCTGCTTGCGGTAAGCATCCCACCAGCGTGAAAGAAGTTGATAACGGCCTGCAGCTGTTGATTTGAGTTTGGGGTTTAGCGTGACAAGTTTGCGAGGGTGATCGGAGTAATCAGTGAAGAGTTCACCACCGACAATAATATCATAACCGTGGTTACGTGTCGGTTGTCGCCCGTTATCCGTTCCTTCTGACCATGCCACCATATCGAGGAAAGCTTTACGCTGAGGATTAAGATTTTGCATTTTTCACCCCTGTCAGTCGTTCCCAGAAGTACGTCAGTGCAACCGAACCCATCGCACCACTAATCCCCGCTGTCGCGAGAATCATGTAAATACTGAATCCACTTTCGATGCTGATCAGGCCACCAATAACACCGGTGAATCCTGATACCACTATCTGAGCCAGAGCATTTATCCAACTCCACGTTGCTTTACTCTGCTTCACATCTATCAGGTAGCGGACCAGACCGCCCCAACCTGCGATGATCAGCAAAACGAGCCAGAACGCTCCTGGATTTGCCCCTATATTTCCAGACATCTGTTATCACTTAACCCATTACAAGCCCGCTGCCGCAGATATTCCCGTGGCGAGCGATAACCCAGCGCACTATGCGGATGCCATTCGTTATAATGCTCGAACGCCTCTGCAAGGTTCTTTGCTGCCGTTAACCCGTCTGGTTTGGGCATGATACTGATGTAGTCACGCTTTATCGTTTTCACGAAGCTCTCTGCTATTCCGTTACTCTCCGGACTCCGCACCGCCGTGTTCTTCGGTTCAAGTCCCAACATCCGGGCGAACTGGCGTGTT
>NZ_MDGW01000370.1:0-1088 GCF_001712525.1 Shigella sp. FC1661 | reverse complement strand
ATACCTGACACATCGCTTCAATGGGAAATTGTTGTCGCCATTGTTCGATTAACGCGTATTTTTCAGCGACTCCTGTGCAAAATACGCTGTTGCTTTTTTAATATATCTCGCTCAAGGCGAGCTTCATTTAACGCCTTACGCAGTTGCAGAATTTCAGATTCCAGTTCAGCCACCGTGCGGGAACCAGGAGTACCGAGCCCTTTTCTGGCGGCGGTAACCCATTGTCCTAAAGTGCCTTCAGGAAGGGATAATCGGGAAGCGCCTTCACTGATCGAAAGTTGATTTTCAGGAACCGTTCTGACAGCTTCGGCTTTGAACTCTTTAGAGTAACGTTGGTTTTTTCTGCTCATTATTAGCTCCTTCTGATGCCATTCTATTTCAGGAAGGAGTGTCCGTTAAACTCAGGCTACCTCAGCATTCGTGTCTCGTTATCCATTGATATTCTTTACTTTATCACGTCTTCGTGGAAAAGCGTTCTGTTCTGGATTTTGACGGCGTTAATTTTGCTGAATATGGTCCGGATGCACTTCCGTTTATACCAAAATGTGTCGCGAGAAAATATTAGTGATGCGATGACTGGACTGTATAATCACAAAATTTTAACCCCTGAACTGGAGCAGCGGTTGCAGAAACTGGTGCAATCCGGTTCTTCGGTGATGTTTATTGCAATTGACATGGACAAGTTAAAGCAAATAAATGACACCCTCGGTCATCAGGAGGGGGATTTAGCGATTACGTTATTAGCTCAGGCGATTAAACAATCGATTCGTAAAAGTGATTATGCCATCCGACTCGGTGGCGATGAATTCTGCATCATTCTTGTCGATTCGACGCCGCAAATTGCAGCACAACTGCCTGAACGTATCGAAAAACGTCTGCAACATATCGCGCCGCAGAAAGAAATCGGCTTCTCTTCCGGTATTTACGCGATGAAAGAAAACGATACGTTTGAGGTAGCCTGAGTTTAACGGACACTCCTTCCTGAAATAGAATGGCATCAGAAGGAGCTAATAATGAGCAGAAAAAACCAACGTTACTCTAAAGAGTTCAAAGCCGAAGCTGTCAGAACGGTTCCTGAAAATCAACTT
>NZ_MDGW01000369.1:0-1090 GCF_001712525.1 Shigella sp. FC1661 | reverse complement strand
GATCGAGGTTCACAGTACTGCGCATACGATTACCGGGTCATACAGGAGCAGTCTGGTCTGAAAACATCAATGTCGCGTAAAGGTCACTGTTACGACAACGCTCCGATGGAAAGCTTCTGGGGAACGCTGAAAAATGAGAGCCTGAGCCACTATCGTTTTAATAACCGGGATGAAGCCATCTCAGTAATACGGGAATACATTGAGATTTTCTACAATCGTCAGCGTCGTCACTCTCGTCTGGGGAATATCTCCCCGGCAGCCTTCAGGGAAAAATATCATCAGATGGCTGCTTAAAAAAAGAACAAATGGTAGTGTCCGCTATTGCCAGTACACCTCAAAGCGGCTAATGATGAAGAAGCATGTCGTGCAGGTGTCAGAATTTGCCAGTTAGTCGATAACCATGCCATCACACATTCTGAAGGGCATATCAACATTACCGTGACAGCAAGTGTCAGTCGCGCATTTCCTGAAGAGCCTCTGGATGTGGTCATTGGAAGAGCAGACCGGGCAATGTATGAGGGTAAGCAAACGGGAAGAAATCGCTGTATGTTTATTGACGAACAAAATGTGATTAACCGAGTTTAAGCTCCGTTTAACATTCATTGAGAAAACTGATGCTACTGTGTCAACGATTCGTTATCAGTGCAGGAAAATGCCTGTTAGCGTAAAAGCAAAACACAAATCTATCCATGCAAGCATTCACCGCCGGTTTACTGGCGGTTTTTTTTTTCGCCATCATAAAAATCAGGCCCCTTGTACACAACCTGTAACAAGGGGCGGTTAGGTGAGGGATTATCTCCGTTCATTAGTCATCCCATTTGTGGGTAATGACTCCAACTTACTGATAGTGTTTTATGTTCAGATAATGCCCGATGACCTTGTCATGCAGCTCCACCGATTTTGAGAACGACAGTGACTTCCGTCCCAGCCTTGCCAGATGTTGTCTCAGATTCAGATTATGTCGCTCAATGCGCTGAGTGTAACGCTTGCTGATAACGTGCAGCTTTCCCTTCAGGCGTGATTCATACAGCGGCCAGCCATCCGTCATCCATACCACGACCTCAAAGGCCGACAGCAGGCTCAGAAGACG
>NZ_MDGW01000368.1:0-1095 GCF_001712525.1 Shigella sp. FC1661 | reverse complement strand
CCCTGGCGAGACGACGCTGCGACGTTCTGTTCGCCATGATGCGCGACGGGACTTTTTATACCCCGCAGGGGTCATAACATGCTTGACAACTTAATAGGGCCCCCCCCCAAAGCCGTCTATGGGAAGGAGTCTGCTGTTATTCCAGAGAATGGTAATTCAGTCATATATTTCTCCATCTATGACTTGTCAATACCATCCTGATATTTGTGGGTCAGCAATATATTCTACTAAAAGGTATTTAAGGTCATTGCGTCCCTGCACTCGAATAATGGTGAAGAAAGCATGATGAATATATCACGATAACGTTCAGTATGTATCGAGGATAGATGGAGTTACTCCTCTCTGAAATAGAATTACTGCTCTACTTTTTCTGTTTCCAGAAATTATTAGTAACAAACCCTGATATATTCTTTTGAAAATGGAGCTTAAACGAGTCTGAAATTAACTTCAGATATTAGAATGCCGTTGGCTTTGTTTTTCAACAATTCCTACTTCATTTATCTTTGTCAACCATTGCATTTCTGTAGCAGTGAATTTCAACGTTTTCGTCCGGTTGGTAGCAGGTATTTGTAATTCGTATATAGCTGCTTTTTTATTGAAAACAGTATATCCATCTGTAGTAACAGTAGAAGATAATAATACAGGATTTGACACTTCAAGGATGATATTTTCTTGTTTTTGTGGAAGGCAAGGGAATATAGTTTGTGTAAGCATATTGCTTCCTTATGTTATATTTTAGTAAAGAATTTATTTTTTACATTATAGTCGGCTAAATGAAGTTTACTGTAAAAAAACGATACTTTTTTCGTAAGCGATGAGATGTGGAGCCAGAAAAATGGCTGCGTTATGTCATTGAACTGTCCTTGACCCACGATATTCAGACAGTCGTTGTATCTTAAGTTGACATTACCCGCTGACGTCGATATTCCCTTGGTGAGAGATAACCCAACGCACTATGCGGATGGTTTTCATTGTAATGCTCGATCGCCACTGCAAGGGGTGATGCTGCCAACTTACTGATTTAGTGTATGATGGTGTTTTTGAGGTGCTCCAGTGGCTTCTGTTTCTATCAGCTGTCCCTCCTGTTCAGCTACT
>NZ_MDGW01000367.1:0-1095 GCF_001712525.1 Shigella sp. FC1661 | reverse complement strand
CAGCGCTGGCTGTTTTACGCGTATGACAGGCTCCGGAAGACGGTTGTTGCGCACGTATTCGGTGAACGCACTATGGCGACGCAGGGGCGTCTTATGAGCTTGCTGTCACCCTTTGACGTGGTGATATGGATGACGGATGGCTGGCCACTGTATGAATCCCGCCTGAAGGGAAAGCTGCACGTAATCAGCAAGCGATATACGCAGCGAATTGAGCGGCATAACCTGAATCTGAGGCAGCACCTGGCACGGCTGGGACGGAAGTCGCTGTCGTTCTCAAAATCGGTGGAGCTGCATGACAAAGTCATCGGGCATTATCTGAACATAAAACACTATCAATAAGTTGGAGTCATTACCGAGCAGAGCGTGTTCTAACATCATGATAACATAAAATAATTAGTAACAATAAATGAAAGAATCATGGGAGCTCAACAAAAAGAGAGCTAAATAGCTGTGTGGAATAGTAGATCACTTTGGCGGTATAATGGCAGATCGTCTGCATACTTTCCGGTAACAACATGGGCCAGAAGCCCCGCTCCGGCATAACTGCGTGCAATGGGTTTTGAAGGCACCGGTGCCTGCACGATATGGTCGCACCGGCGACAGGCCAGTTTAGGGCGTTGTTTTTCGATAACCTTAAAGGCGCTGCTGATAAGCTCCAGCTGCTCTGACACATCACATCCCAGTGGACTGAGTTCACCACCACAGGCCGGACAGCATTCCTCTTCCGGCCGGATGACCCGGGGGGCACGGGGAAGTGAGGCTGGTAACGGTTTACGGGCTGAAGACTGGCGCAGGGAAGATGGCAGTACCGGGTCATATTGCTCACCCAGTGTTTCCGCCATTTCCTCCTGAAGTGCGCTGATTCGCTCCTGTGCTTCCTGTATCCGCCGTTCGGTTTTTGCGCGAAGTTTTTCTGAGCTTTTACCGAACTGCATACGCTGCAGTTTCGCGACCAGCGCCTTCAGTCGGTTGATTTCGGAAGGCCTAGACAACTGAATCTGCGACCCAGACCTGATTAGGTGCTGTGGGCGTAAAGTTCTGATTCAGCAGATTCGGCGTAACCGGCAGATTGTGGTCAGAGTTTGTGGTCGCCCT
>NZ_MDGW01000377.1:0-24954 GCF_001712525.1 Shigella sp. FC1661 | reverse complement strand
GTCTTCGGTGAACGCACTCTGGCCACACTGGAGCGTCTTCTGAGCCTGCTGTCGGCCTTTGAGGTCGTGGTATGGATGACGGATGGCTGGCCGCTGTATGAATCACGCCTGAAGGGAAAGCTGTACGTTATCAGCAAGCGTTACACTCAGCGCATTGAGCGACATAATCTGAATCTGAGACAACATCTGGCAAGGCTGGGACGGAAGTCACTGTCGTTCTCAAAATCGGTGGAGCTGCATGACAAGGTCATCGGGCATTATCTGAACATAAAACACTATCAGTAAGTTGGAGTCATTACCGACGCTTCCTTACCTGTTCCTCGCGCTGGCTTTCCCATTCTTTAAAGCACGTCAGGATCTCGACAGACCATTTGTGATTTTCAAAACGCGTATGTCGGCAATGATTGCGACGGTGGTTGTCGTACTGGTGGTGACATTTGCGAACGTCTTCACCATTATTCCGCCTGTGGTTGAAGTCGGAGACTGGGACAGCACATTGTGGATGATTGGCGGCCCTGTCTTCTTCTCGCTGTTAGCGATGGCGATTTACCAGAACTATTGCAGTCGCATGGCGAATAAACCTGAGGTAGCTCTCGACTGATCATATGAAATCCTGCAACTCATCGTCTCTCCGGCGATGAGTTGTCAGGAAGTAATGCGTATGGATGATACTCTCCAGGGCCGGTGATAACTGAAGATGATGTTAAGCTGCTAAATGAGCCACGTTGACATCATTTGGCAGCTTCATGCATTACAAACTTCCCGCCTGACGACCTTTGCCCGCAGACGTCAGCGTTCTCCCCGTTTGTTTACCGTTGAGGCTTTCCAGACGCATCTGGAAGGGCGGGAATGGCATATCGATACCGTGGGCATGGAAGCCAGCCAGAATCAGCTGGTGGATCTCATGGCGTAGCGGCATACGGTGACCCATCTCAGCGGCATAAATACGCAGCTCGAAAATCTGAATCCCTTGTTGCAGATCCACCAGGAAGACTTCCGGTGCCGGGTTGTCGATCACCAGCGAGCAGCGACGCGCTGCGGTGAGCAGGATTTCCGTCACTTCTTCACTGTTGGCATCAGCAGGGGCCGGAATCGTCAACACTACGCGCGTAACCGAGTCAGAGAGCGACCAGTTGATAAACTGCTCGGTAATAAACGCCTTGTTCGGCACGATTATCTCTTTACGGTCCCAGTCGCTGATGGTGGTGGCGCGGGTGTTAATTTTCGTCACGCTACCGGTGAGATCGCGAATTGTCACCGTATCGCCAATGCGAATCGGTTTTTCGAACAGGATAATCAGACCAGAGATAAAGTTGGCGAAAATTTCCTGCAAACCAAAACCGAGACCAACACCGAGCGCGGCGACCAGCCACTGCAATTTCGACCACTCAATACCAATCATCGAGAAGCCGACCAGCCCGCCAATCAGCATCAGCAGATATTTGGTGATGGTGGTGATGGCGTAGCCTGTACCCGGCGTTAAATCCAGGTGCTGCAAAATCGCCAGTTCCAGCAGCGCGGGCAGGTTGCGCACCAGCTGCGTGGTGATGATAAACACCAGAATGGCAATCAGCACCGCACCGAGGGTAATTGGCTCCAGACTTTCTACGCCTTGTACCGTGGAGGTGACATCCCACAGCGAAATATTTTCGAGGAAGCCGAAAGCGGAATGGATTTCTGACCACAGCACAATGACAGAAAGCAGGGCGATCAACATCAAAATTGAGCGCACCAGCCGCAAGGATTGCGCACTGATGGCATCGAGATCGACTTCGCTTTCATCGACTTCAATTGCTCCTTCCGGGCTACTGTGATGATGCGCTTCCTCTTCGCCACGCGCACGTTGCGCTAACATCTCTGCCCGGCGATGCTTCGCCCGGTCAAACGCCAGCCTGCGGCGCTGGATCAGCATCCAGCGGCGGATAACGTGATAAACCACCAGTAGCAGGAACCAGATGGCAACCGAGGTTTCAAGCCTCGCTAACAGCGCCTGTGCCGTTGCCAGATAACCCACAGCCGACGCCAGAATGGCAACCAACGGCGCGCCAATCATCATGTTCCACAGCATATGGTTGGTAATGTTGTCGCCGCTGCCCTCTTTGTTGAGATACAGTGGGATCCCGGCCTTTTTCAGGCTGAGGGTGACCACCGCCAGCGCACCGCAAATGAGGATAAAGCAAAGCCGTCCCAGCGAACCGGAGAATTCACGGTCGTCGAGGTTATCGAACATCATCAGCGCCATAATCAGCGGCACAATAAGCCCGATGCTCATCAGGTAGTAGCGCATCCCACGGGAAACACGTTCGCGCGGCCAGCCAAAATGAGCGATAAACAAGCCGTTCGGGCGGGCAAAGGTGGCGCAAATCATCACTACCCACAGCAGCGGCACGGTAGCCGTTACACCATCGCCAATCGCGACCGCCAGCGGATAAGGCCACGCCTCGCGCAAGCCGTAACCCAGCGTCATCCACAGCACCGGTAACGGTGACGCGACGAGAATCGACCAGAAAAGAGTGCGCAACGTCAGCCAGAAGTGATCCTGAATCACTTTGCCAACTTTCGCCGCCGAACGTTCAAGAAAACGGGTGAAATAGCGGCGCGAGTAAATACTGCAACCGACCAGAATCAACGCGCCAAACAGCGGCAAAATTGTCTCTTTGCTGGTCAGCATCATCACACTGGCTTTGCCCAACTGACTGAAGGTGTCCAGCGAAATGAGACGACGCAGATCCTGGGCGATTTCCAGCGGCCAGGCGATGGTCATCGGGCGCACGTCAGAGGTCCAGAACAGATAGCGGTGCGTTGCTTCGTTCACCTCTTTCAGCGCATCCTCCAGTTGCCCGTTGGAGACTTTCAGCTTGGTCAGTTCCAATAGTAGCGTGTCGCCACCCTGCAACAATGAGTTCAGCAACTCACGCTGAGTGCGCAGTTGTGCTTCCAGAATACGGTTTTGCTCGGCGGTCAGCGGCTGACCGTCGGCCTGATGGATTTGCCGTAGCAGCGGCTGTTTATTAAGCAGATCCTCATAACGTAACCGTTGCACACGCAACTGCGCCATTTCGGTATCAAGCTGTTGTGGTTTTGGCATTTCTGGCAGCCGTGCCACCTGCGCCCGCAGCGCTTCGCCGAGCAGATTGGACGATCCCAGCCATTGCGACTGTTCACGCAGCGTATTCAACGCCTGCCGGACCTGTAACGTCTGGCTGGCAGCCTGACGCTGTTGCGAGGCAACGAGATCCATCCGCTGCGCCTGTTGATTCAAAGCCGCCGATAGTTCGCGGTTAATTTTGAATTGCGCGACGATATCTTTCGGCAAATCGGCGCTGTTTTCTGCCAGCAATTCGGTACTTTCCAGCGCCCGCTCCGCCTCAAGCTGACGTTGGCTGTTTAATTGATTACGCAAGGCCTGCAAATACGCATCCAGTTGCTGGCTCTCTTTTTCCGCCAGCTCTGAGCGTAAGCGCGCTAATTCCTGGCGGTTATTGGCAGACAGCTGCGCCAGCTCCAGTTCATCAACGAGCGCCTTAAGACTTGCAGAGTCAGACTGCAACGCGAAATTTTGTGCCTGATTGAGCGGAGTATTGCCGGTAAGCGTTCCCAGGCGGCGCTCGATCTCATTTAACTGACGGCGGGCGTCGGTTTGCTGTTGCGGCAGTTGATTCAGCGAATCGGCAATCTCGCGGGTGCGCTCCTGCTCTTGCTGGGCCTGACGGCTTTTATCCAGCAACTGGCTGCTGACCTGGAGAATTTCCTGATTCAGCGCGTCGGTAGACATTCCCGGCGACACGCTGCGCGGCTCGTCACGCATGTTGTTTAATTGTGCGCGCAGAGTAGCGGAGAGTTTCGGATAATTATCGATAACTTGCTGATATTGTTTGATGCGCTCAAGGGAACCTTTTCGTTCCTCAAGCGCATTTAAGGCAGACTGGAGCGCCTCTACGACTTCCGGCTGTGCGGGTTTCGCCGCTTTTGCCTGCTCCAGTTCCTGAGTGATTTGTTTGCTATCGGGGGCCGTCGCGGCGTACGCCCCCCAACTGAGGCACCAGGCTATCAGAAAAGTGATAATCAGGCGCACGTCAGCGTTTCCTTTGATGGATTAGACCTGGTCTTTTTTATCGTCAACCAATGGGCTGGCGTCGTGTTCTGCTTCGATCTCTTCAGCAGGAAGTGGGGCGGGTTCAGCGTCTGGCGTAACAAAGGTTTCGGTAGATACTGCCAGCGGCTGGCCAATTTTCGTGACAGACAGGCTTTCCAGTTGCTCAACCAGATTCACTTTACCCGGTGCAAACAGGTTGATAACGGTGGAACCGAGTTTAAAGCGACCCATTTCCTGGCCTTTCAGCAGTGCCACAGAACCGTCGTTTTCCCCGGCAGGCCAGGTCCAGCGCTTGATGATACCTTCGCGCGGCGGCGTAATGGTGCCCGCCCAGACCGTCTCAATGCTGCCAACAATCGTCGCTCCGACCAGAATCTGCGCCATTGGGCCAAATTCGGTATCGAAAAGGCAAATCACGCGTTCGTTACGGGCAAACAGATTCGGCACGTTCTGAGCGGTGAGATGGTTAACGGAGAAGAGATCGCCCGGCACGTAGATCATCTCACGCAGAATACCGTTGCACGGCATGTGTACGCGATGGTAGTCACGCGGGGAGAGGTAAGTGGTCACAAACGTACCGTTGCGGAACAGGTCCGCCATCAGATAGTTGCCTGCCAGCAGGGCTTCGAGGCTGTAGTTGTGGCCTTTGGCTTGCAGGATTTTATCTTCTTCGATTTTACCCAACTGGCTGATAACGCCATCGGCAGGCATGACCAGTACATTCGGATCGGTATCGATTGGGCGTACTTCGTCACGCAGCGGACGGACAAAGAATTCGTTAAAGGTGCGGTAGCTGGCGGTGTCCGGCTTTTGCGCCTCTTTCATGTCGACCTTGTAGTATTTAACGAACAGATCGATAACCAGTTTTGTCAGCCATCCTGCCCGCTTGCTTGCGCCCCAACCCGCCAGGCGAGTAAGCCATAGTTTCGGCAGAATGTACTGTAGCGAAAGTTTAAATGAATTTAACAAGGTAGCCTCCAGGCCATTGTTTTGTCGTTCCTGATCCGGCCAACATGCCGGAGCCTGAAAAAAAGGGGACGATTCTAACGACGGTTAGCTTAATTGTCAGTCATCCGTATCAGAAAAGTTTTTACGCGTTTTTACCTGCGCCATGCTTTCCAGAATACGGTGATAGTTTTCGAAACGGGTTTCCGCGATTTTCCCTTCCTCAACCGCTTCCCGGATAGCGCAGCCCGGATCGGTATCGTGTTTGCAATCGCGATATTTACACAGACCTAAATAGTCATGGAATTCGACAAAGCCCTGAGTGATTTGTTCCGGCTCCAGGTGCCAGAGGCCGAACTCACGCACACCAGGGGAATCAATCACATCACCGCCGTGCGGGAAGTGATACAGCCGAGCGGCGGTCGTGGTGTGCTGACCGAGCCCCGAGTTGTCAGAGACATCGTTGGTCAGGATCTCTTTTTGCAGCCCCAGCAACGCATTCAGCAGGCTGGATTTGCCGACGCCAGACTGCCCGGCAAAAATGCTGATGCGCCCGGTCAACGCCTCTTCCAGCGGTTTTAGCCCATCCTGAGTATGGCTGGAAACCATCAATACGCGATAACCGATATTGCGGTAGATATCCATCTGCTCGTTGACGAACGCCATGCCTTCGTCGTCCAGCAGGTCTATCTTGTTGAGCACAATAATCGGCTCAATCTGCAAGGTTTCGCAGGCCACCAGGTAACGGTCGATAATATTGAGTGACAGCTCCGGCAAAATGGCGGAGACAATGACAATCTGGTCGATGTTGGCGGCAATAGGTTTTACGCCGTCGTAGAAATCCGGACGCGTCAACACCGAGGTACGCTCATGCACCGCTTCCACGATCCCTTTGACATTTACGCCTTCCGCCGCCGGTTTACCCGGACGCCAGACTACACGGTCGCCGGTCACCAGCGAACGGATGGTACGGCGAATATTGCAGCGGTGAACGTCGCCATCGGCGGATTCCACATCAGCGTGCATACCAAAGCGGCTGATGACGATACCTTCATCAGGCTCGCCAAACAGATTGTCGTCGTAGTCGGGCTTCTCCTTAGACGTTTTAAGACGACGCTGGTGATTGGCGTTCACGCGGCGCTGCTGGCCTTTGGAGAGTTTATTTTTACTCAATCGTACAGACTCCTGGTCGCCCCTGATGGGCAAAACATCTATGATACACGCAATTGTGGATCAATATAGTCACTGTGAATGGGTGGAAAATAGCATGAGTGCCAATGAAAACAACCTGATTTGGATCGATCTTGAGATGACTGGTCTGGATCCCGAGCGCGATCGCATTATTGAGATTGCCACGCTGGTGACCGATGCCAATCTGAATATTCTGGCAGAAGGGCCGACCATTGCAGTACATCAGTCCGATGAACAGCTGGCGCTGATGGATGACTGGAACGTGCGCACCCATACCGCCAGCGGGCTGGTAGAGCGCGTGAAAGCGAGCACGATGGGCGATCGGGAAGCTGAACTGGCAACGCTCGAATTCTTAAAACAGTGGGTGCCTGCGGGAAAATCGCCGATTTGCGGTAACAGCATCGGACAGGACCGTCGTTTCCTGTTTAAATACATGCCGGAGCTGGAAGCCTACTTCCACTACCGTTATCTCGATGTCAGCACCCTGAAAGAGCTGGCGCGCCGCTGGAAGCCGGAAATTCTGGATGGTTTTACCAAGCAGGGGACGCATCAGGCGATGGATGATATCCGTGAATCGGTGGCGGAGCTGGCTTACTACCGCGAGCATTTTATCAAGCTGTAAAATTTTTCCTGGTCACGTAAGCGCCGGAATCCACTTGCGGCGGCGTGATTTTGACGCTAAATTGAACGTCTTGCTGATAATTTCAGCACTTGAGATAAAAACGCAAAAAAAACTTTTTTGGGGGGTTGCAGAGGGAAAGATTTCTCGTATAATGCGCCTCCCGTAACGACGCAGAAATGCGAAAATTACGAAAGCAAAATTAAGTAGTACGCGGGAATAGCTCAGTTGGTAGAGCACGACCTTGCCAAGGTCGGGGTCGCGAGTTCGAGTCTCGTTTCCCGCTCCAAATTCTTCTCTCAATAAAATATCCACAGCGATGCGTTATTGCTGGTTTTCGTTGTCTCTGACAAACTCTTGTAAACAGAGTTATCCACAGCCTCAGGCTGTAATCTTAATTTCAAAGAAACTTCGCACGGTGAATAGTATTTTTTTAACCTATTGATAGATAAGTTAAAAATTAAGATTCCGTTTTGTCGAGTCGATCACTTGACGATTTTATTCGTCTTGAATTGCAATGCGTTTTTATTTTTATTCACAAGCTGTGGATGAATCAGGCGTCACGCGGTAACCCTTTTTCAATCACCCGAACCAGACGCTGTTTTTTCGGCAATTGCACTTCGACTATGCACGCATTTCGTCTCTCTATTTGCTGCGCAATCGCCCACGCTATGTGCTCATCGAGAAGTGGGTGCTCACCTTTACGACTTTCCAGCGCTGTCAAAATCGTTTCATCCCAAGGGGCATTGCCTAATGCTACGGCGATATTACGCAGCCAACGCAGGTGACCAATACGACGAATCGCCGATCCTTCCGTGACTTTTAAAAACTTCTCTTCGCTCCAGGCGAATAACTCAATGAGTTCCGGTGCGTGTAGCGGCTTACGCGGGCTGAAATCCTCTTCTGTGGTGAGTTGTGAATAGCGATTCCACGGGCAGATAAGCTGGCAGTCATCGCAACCGTAAATACGGTTTCCCATTAACGGTCGCAACTCTTCCGGGATCGCCCCTTCAAGTTCGATGGTGAGATAAGAGATACAGCGGCGAGCATCGACGGTATATGGCTCGACGATGGCACCGGTCGGGCAAATCGTCATACAGGCCACGCATTTACCGCATCCTTCCTCGACTGGTTGATCCACGGGCAGCGGAATATCGACCAGCAATTCGCCTAAAAAGAAGAACGAACCGGCCTCGCGATTGAGGATAAGTGAGTGCTTACCTGTCCAGCCGAGCCCAGCTTTTTCAGCTAACGGGCGCTCGAGAATAGGCGCAGAATCGACAAACGGTCTAAAATTCAGCGAAACACAATGTTGCTGAATCATCTCGCCCAGCTTTTTGAGTCGGTTGCGCAGAAGTTTGTGATAGTCACGGCCCAGCGCATAACGGCTAACATAGCCGAGTTTGGGGTTTTTCAGCGTGCTGGCAAATGCGGCGTTAGCAGGAAGGTAATTCATCCGCACGCTGATCACGCGCAGCGTACCGGGCAATAACTCATGAGGGCGAGCGCGCAGCATACCGTGACGTGCCATCCAGTCCATTTCGCCGTGGTATTGTTTGTCCAGCCATGCTTGCAGTTTGGGCTCGGACTCGCTGAGATCGGTATCGGTAATACCTACCTGCTGAAAGCCCAGTTCCAGCCCCCACTGTTTAATTTTTTGCGCTAACTGATTGAGATCGAGGGGCTCTGACATGACGGACCATACAATGAAGAAAAACCCCGTAAGTATACCACACACCGTCTGGTACGCCGACGATATCCGCCGCGGAGAACGCGAGGCGGCAGATGTGCTGGGGCTCACACTCTATGAGCTGATGCTTCGCGCTGGCGAGGCCGCATTCCAGGTGTGTCGTTCGGCGTATCCTGACGCCCGCCACTGGCTGGTGCTGTGCGGTCATGGTAATAACGGCGGCGATGGCTACGTGGTCGCGCGACTGGCCAAAGCGGTCGGCATTGAGGTCACGTTGTTTGCCCAGGAGAGCGACAAACCGTTGCCGGAAGAGGCCGCGCTGGCACGCGAAGCATGGTTAAACGCGGGTGGCGAGATCCATGCTTCGAATATTGTCTGGCCCGAATCGGTAGATCTGATTGTTGATGCGCTGCTCGGTACCGGTTTGCGGCAAGCGCCCCGCGAATCCATTAGCCAGTTAATCGACCACGCTAATTCCCATCCTGCGCCGATTGTGGCGGTTGATATCCCTTCCGGCCTGCTGGCTGAAACTGGCGCTACGCCAGGCGCGGTGATCAACGCCGATCACACCATCACTTTTATTGCGCTGAAACCAGGCTTGCTCACTGGAAAAGCGCGGGATGTTACCGGACAACTGCATTTTGACTCACTGGGGCTGGATAGTTGGCTGGCAGGTCAGGAGACGAAAATTCAGCGGTTTTCAGCAGAACAACTTTCTCACTGGCTAAAACCGCGTCGCCCGACTTCGCATAAAGGCGATCACGGGCGGCTGGTAATTATCGGTGGCGATCACGGCACGGCGGGGGCTATTCGTATGACGGGGGAAGCGGCGCTGCGTGCTGGTGCTGGTTTAGTCCGAGTACTGACCCGCAGTGAAAACATTGCGCCGCTGCTGACTGCACGACCGGAATTGATGGTGCATGAACTGACGATGGACTCTCTTACCGAAAGCCTGGAATGGGCCGATGTGGTGGTGATTGGTCCCGGTCTGGGCCAGCAAGAGTGGGGGAAAAAAGCACTGCAAAAAGTTGAGAATTTTCGCAAACCGATGTTGTGGGATGCCGATGCATTGAACCTGCTGGCAATCAATCCCGATAAGCGTCACAATCGCGTGATCACGCCGCATCCTGGCGAGGCCGCACGGTTGTTAGGCTGTTCCGTCGCTGAAATTGAAAGTGACCGCTTACATTGCGCCAAACGTCTGGTACAACGTTATGGCGGCGTAGCGGTGCTGAAAGGTGCCGGAACCGTGGTCGCCGCCCATCCTGACGCTTTAGGCATTATTGATGCCGGAAATGCAGGCATGGCGAGCTGCGGCATGGGCGATGTGCTCTCTGGTATTATTGGCGCATTGCTTGGGCAAAAACTGTCGCCGTATGATGCCGCCTGTGCGGGCTGTGTCGCGCACGGTGCGGCAGCTGACGTACTGGCGGCGCGTTTTGGAACGCGCGGGATGCTGGCAACCGATCTCTTTTCCACGCTACAGCGTATTGTTAACCCGGAAGTGACTGATAAAAACCATGATGAATCGAGTAATTCCGCTCCCTGATGAGCAGGCAACATTAGACCTGGGCGAGCGGGTAGCGAAAGCCTGCGATGGCGCAACCGTAATCTATCTGTATGGCGATTTAGGCGCAGGTAAGACCACCTTTAGCCGGCTTTTTACAAGCTCTGGGTCATCAGGGTAATGTCAAAAGCCCCACTTATACGCTGGTCGAACCCTATACGCTCGACAATTTAATGGTTTATCACTTTGATTTGTACCGCCTTGCCGATCCCGAGGAGCTGGAGTTTATGGGGATCCGCGATTATTTTGCCAACGATGCCATCTGCCTGGTGGAGTGGCCACAACAAGGTACAGGTGTTCTTCCTGACCCGGATGTCGAAATACACATTGATTATCAGGCACAAGGCCGTGAGGCGCGCGTGAGTGCGGTTTCCTCTGCGGGTGAATTGTTGCTGGCGCGTTTAGCCGGTTAACCTTTGAAAGGTGGCGGGATGATGTATCGCATCAGAAATTGGTTGGTAGCGACGCTGCTGCTGCTGTGCACGCCGGTGGGTGCCGCGACGCTCTCTGATATTCAGGTTTCTAACGGTAATCAACAGGCGCGGATAACGTTGAGTTTTATTGGCGATCCTGATTATGCGTTTAGCCATCAAAGCAAACGCACCGTGGCGCTCGATATCAAACAAACGGGCGTGATTCAGGGACTGCCGTTGTTGTTCAGCGGCAATAATCTGGTGAAGGCGATTCGCTCTGGAACGCCTAAAGATGCACAAACGCTACGGCTGGTGGTCGATCTTACCGAAAATGGTAAAACCGAAGCGGTGAAGCGGCAGAATGGCAGCAATTACACTGTCGTCTTTACGATTAACGCCGATGTGCCGCCACCGCCTCCTCCGCCGCCCGTGGTTGCGAAACGCGTTGAAACGCCTGCGGTTGTCGCACCGCGCGTCAGCGAACCGGCGCGCAATCCGTTTAAAACGGAAAGTAACCGCACTACGGGTGTTATCAGCAGTAATACGGTAACGCGTCCGGCAGCGCGCGCGACGGCTAACACTGGCGATAAAATTATCATCGCTATTGATGCCGGACACGGCGGTCAGGACCCTGGCGCTATCGGCCCCGGTGGTACGCGGGAGAAAAATGTCACCATCGCCATCGCGCGTAAATTGCGTACTTTGCTCAATGACGATCCGATGTTTAAAGGCGTTTTAACCCGTGACGGGGATTACTTTATTTCGGTGATGGGGCGCAGCGATGTGGCACGTAAGCAAAACGCTAATTTCCTCGTGTCTATTCACGCTGATGCCGCACCGAACCGCAGTGCGACTGGCGCTTCCGTATGGGTGCTCTCTAACCGTCGCGCCAACAGCGAAATGGCCAGCTGGCTGGAGCAGCACGAGAAACATTCGGAGCTGCTGGGTGGGGCGGGCGATGTGCTGGCGAACAGTCAGTCTGATCCCTATTTAAGCCAGGCGGTGCTGGATTTACAGTTCGGTCATTCCCAGCGGGTAGGGTATGATGTAGCGACCAGTATGATCAGTCAGTTGCAACGCATTGGCGAAATACATAAACGCCGACCAGAACACGCGAGTCTCGGCGTTCTGCGTTCGCCGGATATCCCGTCAGTACTGGTCGAAACCGGTTTTATCAGCAACAACAGCGAAGAACGTTTGCTGGCGAGCGACGATTACCAACAACAGCTGGCAGAAGCCATTTACAAAGGCCTGCGCAATTATTTCCTTGCGCATCCGATGCAATCTGCGCCGCAGGGTGCAACGGCACAAACGGCCAGTACGGTGACGACGCCAGATCGCACGCTGCCAAACTAAGGACGATTGATGCCAATTCAGGTCTTACCGCCACAACTGGCGAACCAGATTGCCGCAGGTGAGGTGGTCGAGCGACCTGCGTCGGTAGTCAAAGAACTGGTGGAAAACAGCCTCGATGCAGGTGCGACGCGTATCGATATTGATATCGAACGCGGTGGGGCGAAACTTATCCGCATTCGTGATAACGGCTGCGGTATCAAAAAAGATGAGCTGGCGCTGGCGCTGGCTCGTCATGCCACCAGTAAAATCGCCTCTCTGGACGATCTCGAAGCCATTATCAGCCTGGGCTTTCGCGGTGAGGCGCTGGCGAGTATCAGTTCGGTTTCCCGCCTGACGCTCACTTCACGCACCGCAGAACAGCAGGAAGCCTGGCAGGCCTATGCCGAAGGGCGCGATATGAACGTGACGGTAAAACCGGCGGCGCATCCTGTGGGGACGACGCTGGAGGTGCTGGATCTGTTCTACAACACCCCGGCGCGGCGCAAATTCCTGCGCACCGAGAAAACCGAATTTAACCACATTGATGAGATCATCCGCCGCATTGCGCTGGCGCGTTTCGACGTCACGATCAACCTGTCGCATAACGGTAAAATTGTGCGTCAGTACCGCGCAGTGCCGGAAGGCGGGCAAAAAGAACGGCGCTTAGGCGCGATTTGCGGCACTGCTTTTCTTGAACAAGCGCTGGCGATTGAATGGCAACACGGCGATCTCACGCTACGCGGCTGGGTGGCCGATCCAAATCACACCACGCCCGCACTGGCAGAAATTCAGTATTGCTACGTGAACGGTCGCATGATGCGCGATCGCCTGATCAATCACGCGATCCGCCAGGCCTGCGAAGACAAACTGGGGGCCGATCAGCAACCGGCATTTGTGCTGTATCTGGAGATCGATCCGCATCAGGTGGACGTCAACGTGCACCCCGCCAAACACGAAGTGCGTTTCCATCAGTCGCGTCTGGTGCATGATTTTATCTATCAGGGCGTGCTGAGCGTGCTACAACAGCAACTGGAAACGCCGCTACCGCTGGACGATGAACCCCAACCTGCACCGCGTTCCATTCCGGAAAACCGCGTGGCGGCGGGGCGCAATCACTTTGCAGAACCGGCAGCTCGTGAGCCGGTAGCTCCGCGCTACACTCCTGCGCCAGCATCAGGCAGTCGTCCGGCTGCCCCTTGGCCGAATGCGCAGCTAGGCTACCAGAAACAGCAAGGTGAAGTGTATCGCCAGCTTTTGCAAACGCCCGCGCCGATGCAAAAATTAAAAGCGCCGGAACCGCAGGAACCTGCACTTGCGGCGAACAGTCAGAGTTTTGGTCGGGTACTGACTATCGTCCATTCCGACTGTGCGTTGCTGGAGCGCGACGGCAACATTTCACTTTTAGCCTTGCCAGTGGCAGAACGTTGGCTACGTCAGGTACAACTGACGCCGGGTGAAGCGCCAGTTTGCGCTCAGCCGCTGCTTATTCCGTTGCGGCTAAAAGTTTCTGGCGAAGAAAAATCGGCATTAGAAAAAGCGCAGTCTGCCCTGGCGGAATTGGGTATTGATTTCCAGTCAGATGCACAGCATGTGACCATCAGGGCCGTGCCTTTACCCTTACGCCAACAAAATTTACAAATCTTGATTCCTGAACTGATAGGCTACCTGGCGAAGCAGTCCGTATTCGAACCTGGCAATATTGCGCAGTGGATTGCACGAAATCTGATGAGCGAACATGCGCAGTGGTCAATGGCACAGGCCATAACCCTGCTGGCGGACGTGGAACGGTTATGTCCGCAACTTGTGAAAACGCCGCCGGGTGGTCTGTTACAATCTGTTGATTTACATCCGGCGATAAAAGCCCTGAAAGATGAGTGATATCAGTAAGGCGAGCCTGCCTAAGGCGATTTTTTTGATGGGGCCGACGGCCTCCGGTAAAACGGCGTTAGCCATTGAGCTGCGTAAATTTACCAGTAGAGTTGATAAGCGTTGATTCTGCCCTTATTTACAAAGGGATGGATATCGGGACGGCGAAGCCGAACGCTGAAGAGTTACTCGCCGTGCCGCACCGATTGCTGGATATTCGCGATCCGTCGCAGGCTTACTCGGCTGCTGATTTTCGCCGCGATGCGCTGGCGGAAATGGCCGATATCACCGCGGCGGGGCGGATCCCACTGTTAGTGGGCGGTACGATGTTGTATTTCAAGGCATTGCTGGAAGGGTTGTCGCCGCTACCGTCGGCAGACCCGGAAGTGCGGGCCAGAATTGAGCAACAGGCGGCAGAGCAAGGTTGGGAGTCATTGCATCGTCAACTTCAGGAGGTAGATCCGGTTGCGGCAGCAAGGATTCATCCAAATGATCCACAAAGGCTTTCCCGGGCACTGGAAGTTTTTTTCATTTCGGGTAAAACTTTAACGGAACTGACGCAAACGTCAGGAGACGCTCTACCGTATCAGGTGCATCAGTTCGCCATCGCCCCGGCGAGCCGTGAACTGCTCCATCAACGCATTGAGCAGCGTTTTCATCAGATGTTGGCTTCAGGTTTTGAAGCAGAAGTCCGGGCGCTTTTTGCCCGAGGAGATTTGCATACGGACTTGCCTTCCATTCGTTGCGTGGGTTATCGCCAGATGTGGTCTTACCTTGAAGGCGAAATCTCATACGATGAAATGGTTTATCGAGGTGTTTGCGCCACGAGACAGTTGGCGAAGCGGCAGATAACCTGGCTGCGTGGTTGGGAAGGGGTTCACTGGCTTGACAGTGAAAAACCAGAACAGGCGCGTGACGAAGTATTACAGGTTGTTGGTGCTATCGCAGGCTGAATGTGTACAATTGAGACGTATCGTGCGCAATTTTTTCAGAATCGAAAGGTTCAAAGTACAAATAAGCATATAAGGAAAAGAGAGAATGGCTAAGGGGCAATCTTTACAAGATCCGTTCCTGAACGCACTGCGTCGGGAACGTGTTCCAGTTTCTATTTATTTGGTGAATGGTATTAAGCTGCAAGGGCAAATCGAGTCTTTTGATCAGTTCGTGATCCTGTTGAAAAACACGGTCAGCCAGATGGTTTACAAGCACGCGATTTCTACTGTTGTCCCGTCTCGTCCGGTTTCTCATCACAGTAACAACGCCAGTGGCGGTACCAGCAGTAACTACCATCATGGTAGCAGCGCGCAGAATACTTCCGCGCAACAGGACAGCGAAGAAACCGAATAAGGTTTCGGGCTGTTTTTTTTACACGGGGAGCCAGCGATCCTGCGTTCCCCGCTGATCTATTTAGAGGGTTATACGCTTGTTTGACCGTTATGATGCTGGTGAGCAGGCGGTACTGGTACACATCTATTTTACGAAAGACAAAGATATGGAAGACCTCCAGGAGTTTGAATCTCTGGTTTCTTCCGCCGGTGTCGAAGCATTGCAGGTGATTACCGGTAGCCGTAAAGCGCCGCACCCAAAGTATTTTGTAGGTGAAGGTAAAGCAGTTGAAATTGCGGAAGCTGTCAAAGCGACGGGTGCTTCGGTCGTTCTTTTTGACCATGCCCTGAGCCCGGCGCAAGAGCGTAACCTGGAGCGTTTGTGCGAGTGTCGAGTCATCGACCGCACCGGCCTTATTTTAGATATTTTCGCCCAACGTGCGCGTACCCATGAGGGTAAGTTGCAGGTTGAGCTGGCGCAGCTGCGCCATCTGGCTACGCGCCTGGTGCGTGGCTGGACCCACCTTGAAAGACAGAAAGGCGGGATAGGTTTGCGTGGTCCGGGTGAAACCCAGCTCGAAACCGACCGTCGTTTGTTGCGTAATCGCATCGTGCAGATACAGTCGCGCCTGGAAAGAGTTGAAAAGCAGCGTGAGCAGGGGCGGCAATCGCGTATCAAAGCCGACGTTCCTACTGTTTCGCTGGTGGGATATACCAACGCCGGTAAATCTACCCTTTTCAATCGCATCACCGAAGCGCGGGTCTACGCGGCAGACCAGTTGTTTGCCACCCTCGACCCGACGTTGCGGCGTATTGACGTCGCGGATGTCGGTGAAACCGTACTTGCAGATACCGTAGGGTTTATTCGCCATCTGCCGCACGATCTGGTGGCGGCATTTAAAGCCACGTTACAAGAGACGCGGCAAGCCACATTACTGCTGCACGTCATTGATGCGGCGGATGTGCGTGTACAAGAAAACATCGAAGCGGTGAATACGGTTCTTGAAGAGATCGACGCTCACGAGATCCCAACCCTGCTGGTGATGAACAAGATCGATATGCTGGAAGATTTCGAACCGCGTATTGATCGGGACGAAGAGAACAAACCGATCCGTGTCTGGCTTTCCGCACAGACCGGAGCGGGGATACCACAGCTTTTTCAGGCTTTGACGGAGCGGCTTTCCGGCGAGGTGGCGCAGCATACATTGCGTCTGCCACCGCAGGAAGGGCGTCTGAGAAGTCGTTTTTATCAGCTTCAGGCAATAGAAAAAGAGTGGATGGAGGAGGACGGCAGCGTAAGTCTGCAAGTTCGTATGCCGATCGTTGACTGGCGTCGCCTCTGTAAACAAGAACCGGCGTTGATCGATTACCTGATCTAACGGCGTAGCGTCTGAAGCGTGGAGTCATATCCTCTGGCGTCGAAAGACAACAGGGATCACCGCATAACAAATATGGAGCACAAACATGGCGTGGAATCAGCCCGGTAATAACGGACAAGACCGCGACCCGTGGGGAAGCAGCAAACCTGGCGGCAACTCTGAGGGAAATGGAAACAAAGGCGGTCGCGATCAAGGGCCACCTGATTTAGATGATATCTTCCGCAAACTGAGCAAAAAGCTCGGTGGTCTGGGCGGCGGTAAAGGCACCGGATCTGGCGGTGGCAGTTCATCGCAAGGCCCGCGCCCGCAGCTTGGCGGTCGTGTCGTTACCATCGCAGCGGCAGCGATTGTCATTATCTGGGCGGCCAGTGGTTTCTATACCATTAAAGAAGCCGAACGCGGCGTGGTAACACGCTTTGGTAAATTCAGCCATCTGGTTGAGCCGGGTCTGAACTGGAAACCGACGTTTATCGACGAAGTCAAACCGGTAAACGTGGAAGCCGTGCGTGAACTGGCCGCTTCCGGTGTGATGCTGACGTCGGACGAGAACGTAGTGCGCGTTGAGATGAACGTGCAGTACCGCGTTACCAATCCGGAAAAATATCTGTATAGCGTGACCAGCCCGGATGACAGCCTGCGTCAGGCTACCGACAGCGCCCTGCGCGGGGTTATCGGTAAATACACCATGGACCGCATTCTGACGGAAGGTCGTACCGTGATTCGTAGCGATACCCAGCGCGAACTGGAAGAGACGATTCGTCCGTATGACATGGGCATCACTCTGCTGGACGTCAACTTCCAGGCTGCTCGTCCGCCGGAAGAAGTAAAAGCGGCGTTTGACGATGCGATTGCCGCGCGTGAAAACGAACAGCAATACATTCGTGAAGCAGAAGCGTATACCAACGAAGTTCAGCCGCGTGCGAACGGTCAGGCGCAACGTATCCTCGAAGAGGCGCGTGCGTACAAGGCCCAGACCATCCTGGAAGCTCAGGGTGAAGTGGCGCGCTTTGCTAAACTTCTGCCGGAATATAAAGCCGCGCCGGAAATTACTCGCGAGCGTCTGTATATCGAGACGATGGAAAAAGTGTTGGGTAACACCCGCAAAGTGCTGGTTAACGATAAAGGTGGCAACCTGATGGTTCTGCCGTTAGACCAGATGCTGAAAGGTGGTAACGCCCCTGCGGCGAAGAGCGATAACGGTGCCAGCAATCTGCTGCGTTTGCCGCCAGCCTCTTCCTCCACAACCAGTGGAGCAAGCAACACGTCGTCCACCAGTCAGGGCGATATTATGGACCAACGCCGCGCCAACGCGCAGCGTAACGACTACCAGCGTCAGGGGGAATAACGATGCGTAAGTCAGTTATCGCGATTATCATCATCGTGCTGGTAGTGCTTTACATGTCTGTCTTTGTCGTCAAAGAAGGTGAGCGCGGTATTACGCTGCGTTTTGGTAAGGTACTGCGTGACGATGACAACAAACCTCTGGTTTATGAGCCGGGTCTGCATTTCAAGATACCGTTCATTGAAACGGTGAAAATGCTCGACGCACGTATTCAGACCATGGACAACCAGGCCGACCGCTTTGTGACCAAAGAGAAGAAAGACCTGATCGTCGACTCTTACATCAAATGGCGCATCAGCGATTTCAGCCGTTACTACCTGGCAACGGGTGGTGGCGACATTTCGCAAGCGGAAGTGCTGTTGAAACGTAAGTTCTCTGACCGTCTGCGTTCTGAAATTGGTCGCCTGGACGTGAAAGATATCGTCACTGATTCCCGTGGTCGTCTGACCCTCGAAGTACGTGACGCGCTGAACTCCGGTTCTGCGGGTACAGAAGATGAAGTTACTACCCCGGCAGCAGATAACGCCATTGCCGAAGCGGCAGAGCGCGTAACGGCTGAGACGAAGGGCAAAGTTCCGGTCATCAACCCGAACAGTATGGCGGCGCTGGGTATTGAAGTTGTCGATGTGCGTATCAAGCAGATCAACCTGCCGACCGAAGTGTCTGAAGCGATCTACAACCGTATGCGCGCCGAGCGTGAAGCGGTAGCGCGTCGTCACCGTTCACAAGGTCAGGAAGAAGCGGAAAAACTGCGCGCGACTGCCGACTATGAAGTGACCAGAACGCTGGCAGAAGCTGAGCGTCAGGGCCGCATCATGCGTGGTGAAGGCGATGCCGAAGCAGCCAAACTGTTTGCTGATGCATTCAGTAAAGATCCGGACTTCTACGCATTCATCCGTAGCCTGCGTGCTTATGAGAACAGCTTCTCTGGCAATCAGGACGTGATGGTCATGAGCCCGGATAGCGATTTCTTCCGCTACATGAAGACGCCGACTTCCGCAACGCGTTAATATAACGACTGCGGTACAGGTCAATAAAGCCACCGTATCCTCAGGGATGTCGGTGGTTTTCTTTTTCTATAAGGATAATGAATGAATTCGACAATCTGGCTGGCGCTTGCCCTGGTTTTGGTACTGGAAGGTTTAGGGCCGATGCTTTACCCGAAGGCATGGAAGAAGATGATCTCTGCGATGACCAATTTGCCCGATAATATTTTACGTCGTTTTGGCGGTGGACTTGTGGTTGCGGGCGTTGTGGTCTACTACATGTTGAGGAAAACGATTGGCTGAACAAAAAACAGACTGATCGAGGTCATTTTTGAGTGCAAAAAGTGCTGTAACTCTGAAAAAGCGATGGTAGAATCCATTTTTAAGCAAACGGTGATTTTGAAAAATGGGTAACAACGTCGTCGTACTGGGCACCCAATGGGGTGACGAAGGTAAAGGTAAGATCGTCGATCTTCTGACTGAACGGGCTAAATATGTTGTACGCTACCAGGGCGGTCACAACGCAGGCCATACTCTCGTAATCAACGGTGAAAAAACCGTTCTCCATCTTATTCCATCAGGTATTCTCCGCGAGAATGTAACCAGCATCATCGGTAACGGTGTTGTGCTGTCTCCGGCCGCGCTGATGAAAGAGATGAAAGAACTGGAAGACCGTGGCATCCCCGTTCGTGAGCGTCTGCTGCTGTCTGAAGCATGTCCGCTGATCCTTGATTATCACGTTGCGCTGGATAACGCGCGTGAGAAAGCGCGTGGCGCGAAAGCGATCGGCACCACCGGTCGTGGTATCGGGCCTGCTTATGAAGATAAAGTGGCACGTCGCGGTCTGCGTGTTGGCGACCTTTTCGACAAAGAAACCTTCGCTGAAAAACTGAAAGAAGTGATGGAATATCACAACTTCCAGTTGGTTAACTACTACAAAGCTGAAGCGGTTGATTACCAGAAAGTTCTGGATGATACGATGGCTGTTGCCGACATCCTGACTTCTATGGTGGTTGACGTTTCTGACCTGCTCGACCAGGCGCGTCAGCGTGGCGATTTCGTCATGTTTGAAGGTGCGCAGGGTACGCTGCTGGATATCGACCACGGTACTTATCCGTACGTAACTTCTTCCAACACCACTGCTGGTGGCGTGGCGACCGGTTCCGGCCTGGGCCCGCGTTATGTTGATTACGTTCTGGGTATCCTCAAAGCTTACTCCACTCGTGTGGGTGCAGGTCCTTTCCCGACCGAACTGTTTGATGAAACTGGCGAGTTCCTCTGCAAGCAGGGTAACGAATTCGGCGCAACGACGGGTCGTCGTCGTCGTACCGGCTGGCTGGACACCGTTGCCGTTCGTCGTGCGGTACAGCTGAACTCCCTGTCTGGCTTCTGCCTGACTAAACTGGACGTTCTGGATGGCCTGAAAGAGGTTAAACTCTGCGTGGCTTACCGTATGCCGGATGGTCGCGAAGTGACTACCACTCCGCTGGCAGCTGACGACTGGAAAGGTGTAGAGCCGATTTACGAAACCATGCCGGGCTGGTCTGAATCCACTTTCGGCGTGAAAGATCGTAGCGGGCTGCCGCAGGCGGCGCTGAACTACATCAAGCGTATTGAAGAGCTGACCGGTGTGCCGATCGATATCATCTCTACCGGTCCGGATCGTACTGAAACTATGATTCTGCGCGACCCGTTCGACGCGTAATTCTGGTACGCCTGGCAGATATTTTGCCTGCCGGGCTAACAGTGTGATACATTGCTGTGTCGGTTAAGCCATTACGCTATCCGACACAGTGTTAAATCCTCGCTTTTTTCCTTCCCCGAACTGAAATAAATTAGCGACACAGCTTGTGGCTGGTTTATCATCAATATAAATGTATTTTTTCCCGATTTCCCTTTTGAGGTTGATGTGCAGTTAACGAATTTCACTGATTACGGATTACGTGCGCTGATCTACATGGCGTCATTGCCAGAAGGGCGGATGACCAGTATTTCTGAAGTGACTGACGTCTACGGCGTCTCCCGTAATCATATGGTCAAAATAATCAATCAACTTAGTCGTGCCGGCTACGTGACTGCTGTTCGTGGAAAAAATGGCGGCATTCGCTTGGGTAAACCGGCGAGTGCGATACGTATTGGTGATGTGGTGCGCGAGCTGGAGCCCTTATCGCTGGTGAATTGCAGCAGTGAGTTTTGCCACATTACACCTGCCTGTCGGTTGAAACAGGCGCTTTCTAAGGCCGTGCAAAGTTTTCTTACGGAACTGGATAACTACACGCTTGCCGATTTGGTTGAAGAGAATCAACCGCTTTATAAATTATTGCTGGTGGAGTGACGAAAATCTTCATCAGAGATGACAACGGAGGAACCGAGATGTCACAAGATCCTTTCCAGGAACGCGAAGCTGAAAAATACGCGAATCCCATCCCTAGTCGGGAATTTATCCTCGAACATTTAACCAAACGTGAAAAACCGGCCAGCCGTGATGAGCTGGCGGTAGAACTGCACATTGAAGGCGAAGAGCAGCTTGAAGGCCTGCGTCGCCGCCTGCGCGCGATGGAGCGCGATGGTCAACTGGTCTTCACTCGTCGTCAGTGCTATGCGCTGCCGGAACGCCTCGACCTGGTGAAAGGTACCGTTATTGGCCACCGTGATGGCTACGGCTTTCTGCGGGTTGAAGGGCGTAAAGATGATTTGTATCTCTCCAGCGAGCAGATGAAAACCTGCATTCATGGCGATCAGGTGCTGGCTCAGCCGCTGGTGCTGACCGTAAAGGTCGTCGTGAAGCGCGTATTGTCCGCGTACTGGTGCCAAAAACCAGCCAGATTGTTGGTCGCTACTTTACCGAAGCGGGCGTCGGCTTTGTGGTTCCTGACGATAGCCGTCTGAGCTTCGATATCTTAATCCCGCCCGATCAGATCATGGGCGCGCGGATGGGCTTTGTGGTGGTTGTTGAACTGACCCAACGCCCGACTCGCCGTACCAAAGCGGTGGGTAAAATCGTCGAAGTGCTGGGCGACAATATGGGCACCGGCATGGCGGTTGATATCGCTTTGCGTACCCATGAAATTCCGTACATCTGGCCGCAGGCTGTTGAGCAACAGGTTGCCGGGCTGAAAGAAGAAGTGCCGGAAGAAGCAAAAGCGGGCCGTGTCGATTTGCGCGATTTACCGCTGGTCACCATTGATGGCGAAGACGCCCGTGACTTTGACGATGCGGTTTACTGCGAGAAAAAACGCGGCGGCGGCTGGCGTTTATGGGTCGCGATTGCCGACGTCAGCTACTATGTGCGTCCGCCAACGCCGCTGGATAGAGAAGCGCGTAATCGTGGTACGTCGGTGTACTTCCCTTCGCAGGTTATCCCGATGCTGCCGGAAGTGCTCTCTAACGGTCTGTGCTCGCTCAATCCGCAGGTAGACCGCCTGTGTATGGTGTGCGAGATGACGGTTTCGTCGAAAGGCCGCCTGACGGGCTACAAATTCTACGAAGCGGTGATGAGCTCTCACGCGCGTCTGACCTACACCAAAGTCTGGCATATTCTGCAGGGCGATCAGGATCTGCGCGAGCAGTACGCTCCGCTGGTTAAGCATCTCGAAGAGTTGCATAACCTCTATAAAGTGCTGGATAAAGCCCGTGAAGAACGTGGCGGGATCTCATTTGAGAGCGAAGAAGCGAAGTTTATTTTCAACGCTGAATGCCGTATTGAGCGTATCGAACAGACTCAGCGTAACGACGCACACAAGTTAATTGAAGAGTGCATGATTCTGGCGAATATCTCGGCGGCGCGTTTCGTTGAGAAAGCCAAAGAACCAGCATTGTTCCGTATTCACGACAAGCCGAGCACCGAAGCGATTACCTCTTTCCGTTCAGTACTGGCGGAGCTGGGGCTGGAACTGCCGGGCGGTAACAAGCCGGAACCGCGTGACTACGCGGAGCTGCTGGAGTCGGTTGCCGATCGTCCTGATGCAGAAATGCTGCAAACCATGCTGCTGCGCTCGATGAAACAGGCGATTTACGATCCAGAAAACCGTGGTCACTTTGGCCTGGCATTGCAGTCCTATGCGCACTTTACTTCGCCGATTCGTCGTTATCCAGACCTGACGCTGCACCGCGCCATTAAATATCTGCTGGCGAAAGAGCAGGGGCATCAGGGCAACACCACTGAAACCGGCGGCTACCATTATTCGATGGAAGAAATGCTGCAACTGGGTCAGCACTGTTCGATGGCGGAACGTCGTGCCGACGAAGCAACGCGCGATGTGGCTGACTGGCTGAAGTGTGACTTCATGCTCGACCAGGTAGGTAACGTCTTTAAAGGCGTAATTTCCAGCGTCACTGGCTTTGGATTCTTTGTCCGTCTGGACGACTTATTCATTGATGGTCTGGTCCATGTCTCTTCGCTGGACAATGACTACTATCGCTTTGACCAGGTAGGGCAACGGCTGATGGGTGAATCCAGCGGCCAGACTTATCGTCTGGGCGATCGCGTGGAAGTTCGCGTCGAAGCGGTTAATATGGACGAGCGCAAAATCGACTTTAGCCTGATCTCCAGCGAACGCGCACCGCGCAACGTCGGTAAAACGGCGCGCGAGAAAGCGAAAAAAGGCGATGCAGGTAAAAAAGGCGGCAAGCGTCGTCTGGTCGGTAAAAAGGTAAACTTTGAGCCAGACAGCGCCTTCCGCGGTGAGAAAAAAACGAAGCCGAAAGCAGCGAAGAAAGACGCGAGAAAAGCGAAAAAGCCATCGGCGAAAACGCAGAAAATAGCTGCTGCGACCAAAGCGAAGCGTGCGGCGAAGAAAAAAGTGGCAGAGTGATCATTACCCTCTTCAAACAGAAGAGGGTTAGATTGCTGACAAAATGCGCTTTGTTCATGCCGGATGCGGCGTGAACGCCTTATCCGGCCTACATAATCACGCAAATTCAATATATTGCAGAGATCATGTAGGCCGGATAAACGTAGTGCATCAGGCAAAACGTAAACAACGAGTACATTAATGAGCGAAATGATTTACGGCATCCACGCAGTGCAGGCCCTGCAGGAGCGCGCCCCTGAACGTTTTCAGGAAGTCTTTATTTTAAAAGGCCGTGAAGATAAACGTCTGTTACCGCTGATTCACGCCCTCGAAGCCCAGGGCGTGGTTATCCAGCTGGCAAACCGCCAATATCTCGACGAGAAAAGCGACGGTGCCGTGCATCAGGGCATTATCGCCCGCGTGAAGCCAGGACGTCAGTACCAGGAAAATGATTTGCCGGATCTGATCGCTTCGCTCGATCAGCCGTTCCTGCTGATCCTCGACGGTGTAACCGATCCGCATAACCTCGGCGCGTGCCTGCGTAGCGCAGATGCCGCTGGTGTTCATGCGGTGATTGTGCCGAAAGATCGCTCCGCCCAGCTCAACGCCACGGCGAAAAAAGTGGCCTGTGGCGCGGCAGAAAGCGTTCCGCTGATTCGGGTGACTAACCTGGTGCGTACCATGCGTATGTTGCAGGAAGAGAATATCTGGATCGTCGGTACGGCAGGTGAGGCGGATCATACACTCTATCAGAGCAAAATGACCGGACGCCTGGCGCTGGTGATGGGCGCGGAAGGTGAAGGTATGCGTCGCCTGACCCGTGAACATTGCGATGAGTTGATCAGCATCCCAATGGCAGGAAGTGTTTCTTCTCTGAACGTTTCGGTTGCAACCGGAATTTGCTTATTTGAAGCGGTGCGTCAGCGCAGCTAGTTCCTCTGAATTATGAAAAGCCATCCAGATTTGGATGGTTTTTTTTTGTCTATAGCTGGTAAGATAATTACGTACTGCAAATATTCATTTTATTAATATTTAAACTAAATCTATATGGAATAATATATGACATGGAATCTGTTGGCGCTGGCGACGGCGCTGCAGGTGATGCTGCCAACTTACTGATTTAGTGTATGATGGTGTTTTTGAGGTGCTCCAGTGGCTTCTGTTTCTATCAGCTGTCCCTCCTGTTCAGCTACTGACGGGGTGGTGCGTAACGGCAAAAGCACTGCCGGACATCAGCGCTATCTCTGCTCTCACTGCCGTAAAACATGGCAACTGCAGTTCACTTACACCGCTTCTCAACCCGGTACGCACCAGAAAATTATTGATATGGCCATGAATGGCGTTGGATGCCGGGCAACTGCACGCATTATGGGCGTTAGCCTCAACACGATTTACGTCACTTAAAAA
>NZ_MDGW01000365.1:0-1101 GCF_001712525.1 Shigella sp. FC1661 | reverse complement strand
CGACATCCGACGCCATTCATGGCCATATCAATGATTTTCTGGTGCGTACCGGGCTGAGAGGCGGTGTAAGTGAACTGTAGTTGCCATGTTTTACGGCAATGAGAGCAGAGATAGCGCTGATGTCCGGCAGTGCTTTTGCCGTTACGCACCACGCCTTCAGTAGCGGAGCAGGAAGGACATCTGATGGAAATGGAAGCCACGCAAGCACCTTAAAATCACCATCATACACTAAATCAGTAAGTTGGCAGCATTACCCACTACTCCGGTTATATTTTTCTTCCATGATATATTCACTTAATCAATGTTTTTCTGCGTATATATTTTTATTGATTATGTTTTTTTGCTTAACTCAGGATTAAGTTTTTCTAAAATAGCACAGCCACTTAGGGCAGAGCGAGCAATTCATGCTTTTTAGGATGGTTGAAAAGCAGAGATATAGTTCAACCATCCATGAATTACCTTTTATTTATTCCCCATAATGATATTAAGCGTTTTCTGATCGGGCAACCCCACGGCCTGTTGTAGCGTATTTTCCTTACTCATGTAATAGATAGCCGGCGTGACATTTGCCCCCAGATCGTCCATCAGTTTCTCATTGTCACTTAACACTTTCATTTGCTCTGTACTTACGTTTGCAGGCACGTTTAGCTTAAGCTTGCCACCAGAGGCTTTATATTGTTGCCAGGTTTTTGCGGGATCTTTGGAGGCAAGAATTGCCGCTGCTGTCGCCGGGCTTTCTGGCTTGATAACCCCAACCAACAATGTTCTTAATTGCACTTTGCCAGAATCTACCCACGGGCGCGCTGGATTTGCCCCTATATTTCCAGACATCTGTTATCACTTAACCCATTACAAGCCCGCTGCCGCAGATATTCCCGTGGCGAGCGATAACCCAGCGCACTATGCGGATGCCATTCGTTATAATGCTCGAACGCCTCTGCAAGGTTCTTTGCTGCCGTTAACCCGTCTGGTTTGGGCATGATACTGATGTAGTCACGCTTTATCGTTTTCACGAAGCTCTCTGCTATTCCGTTACTCTCCGGACTCCGCACCGCCGTGTTCTTCGGTTCAAGTCCCAACATCCGGGCGAACTGGCGTGTT
>NZ_MDGW01000364.1:0-1124 GCF_001712525.1 Shigella sp. FC1661 | reverse complement strand
ACTGGCCGATAAACCGGGTCGGCGAACTGCTCCCCTGGCGCGTAGCACTGCCGACTGAATAACACATCCCCGTCAATACGGTTCTTGCTGCACGCTTACTACGGAGGACGGTTGTGGCGCAGGTCTTCGGTGAACGCACTCTGGCCACACTGGAGCGTCTTCTGAGCCTGCTGTCGGCCTTTGAGGTCGTGGTATGGATGACGGATGGCTGGCCGCTGTATGAATCACGCCTGAAGGGAAAGCTGCACGTTATCAGCAAGCGTTACACTCAGCGCATTGAGCGACATAATCTGAATCTGAGACAACATCTGGCAAGGCTGGGACGGAAGTCACTGTCGTTCTCAAAATCGGTGGAGCTGCATGACAAGGTCATCGGGCATTATCTGAACATAAAACACTATCAGTAAGTTGGAGTCATTACCCAGATCGCGTACCCGGTTTGCCGGTCAGTCCTGGATATGCTCAATGACGTAACGCAGCCATTTTTCTGGCTCCACATTGTTCAGACGGCATGTGCCGATCAGCGAGTACAACACCGCCGCATGTTCGCCACCGCTATCGGAACCCCGTCGGAGAGAGTTTCACTCTCCGGCTGCTCACGGAACCGTACGTGACACTCTCGCGTCATACGGCTCTTGATCACTCATTCGATGCACGTAGTAAATACCAGTGGGCAAATAGCTTCGGATACTGTTTCCTTACCAGCGCCAGCTTTCGCTGAGCCTTCCGGTTCGAAAGTCTGTATTTAGACTGCATCCACTTAAGCAAACGTGACTGCATTGCACTCCACAGTCGATAGCTGAAGTTTCTGGACCAGAACTTTCCATAGTACTCAATCCAGCCTCTCACTATCGCATTGTAGTGCCTCGCAAAATCCAGCAAACTCTCAGCTGTTGAGCGATGTATACGCCACTTCTTGATTGTTTCTGTGAAGTGGCACACTGAATTTGGCCACCTGAACAGAGGTGATATGCTCACCTCAGAACAACACAGGTGCTCCAATGAAAAAAAGAAATTTTAGCGCGGAGTTTAAACGCGAATCCGCTCAACTGGTTGTTGACCAGAAATACACGGTGGCAGATGCCGCCAAAGCTATGGATGTTGGCCTTTCCACAATGACAAGA
>NZ_MDGW01000363.1:0-1146 GCF_001712525.1 Shigella sp. FC1661 | reverse complement strand
AGTTCATTTTCCATCGTTTTCTTGCCGAGCAGGCGCTGGAGTTCTTTAATCTGCTTCATGGCGGCAGCAAGTTCAGAGGCAGGAACAACCTGTTCTCCGGCGGCCACAGCAGTAAGACTTCCTTCCTGGTATTGCTTACGCCAGAGAAATAACTGGCTGGCTGCTACACCATGTTGCCGGGCAACGAGGGAGACCGTCATCCCCGGTTCAAAGCTCTGCTGAACAATTGCGATCTTTTCCTGTGTGGTACGCCGTCTGCGTTTCTCCGGCCCTAAGACATCAATCATCTGTACTCCAATGACTAGTCTAAAAACTAGTATTAAGACTATCACTTATTTAAGTGATACTGGTTGTCTGGGGATTCAGGGGGCCAGTCTACGTTGTCTATAGACTACAACATCGAAGGTTTTGGTTTTGTAGGTGCATATAGCAAATCTGATCGTACTAATGAACAAGTTGGTGACGGCTACGGTGATAACGCTGAAGTGTGGTCATTAGCAGCCAAGTATGATGCAAATAATATCTATGCAGCAATGATGTACGGTGAAACCCGCAACATGACCGTTTTGGCTAATGATCATTTTGCAAATAAAACCCAAAACTTTGAAGCTGTTGTACAGTATCAGTTCGACTTCGGTTTACGTCCGTCTTTAGGCTACGTATATTCCAAAGGCAAAGATCTTTATGCTCGTGATGGACATAAAGGTGTTGATGCTGACCGCGTAAATTATATCGAAGTTGGTACCTGGTACTACTTCAATAAGAACATGAACGTCTACACAGCATACAAATTTAACCTGCTGGATAAAGACGATGCAGCGATTACCGATGCCGCAACTGATGACCAGTTTGCAGTTGGTATCGTCTACCAGTTCTAATCAGCCAACGCGCCGCGGCGTGTTACTGTAAAACATAACACTAGCCTGAGTTCGGGTAATGCTGCCAACTTACTGATTTAGTGTATGATGGTGATTTTAAGGTGCTTGCGTGGCTTCCATTTCCATCAGATGTCCTTCCTGCTCCGCTACTGAAGGCGTGGTGCGTAACGGCAAAAGCACTGCCGGACATCAGCGCTATCTCTGCTCTCATTGCCGTAAAACATGGCAACTACAGTTCACTTACACCGCCTCTCAGCCCGGTACGCAC
>NZ_MDGW01000362.1:0-1154 GCF_001712525.1 Shigella sp. FC1661 | reverse complement strand
CTAAATCACGTCAGCGCTGGCTGTTTTACGCGTATGACAGGATACGGAGGACGGTTGTGGCGCACGTCTTCGGTGAACGCACTCTGGCCACACTGGAGCGTCTTCTGAGCCTGCTGTCGGCCTTTGAGGTCGTGGTATGGATGACGGATGGCTGGCCGCTGTATGAATCACGCCTGAAGGGAAAGCTGCACGTTATCAGCAAGCGTTACACTCAGCGCATTGAGCGACATAATCTGAATCTGAGACAACATCTGGCAAGGCTGGGACGGAAGTCACTGTCGTTCTCAAAATCGGTGGAGCTGCATGACAAGGTCATCGGGCATTATCTGAACATAAAACACTATCAGTAAGTTGGAGTCATTACCCGTTTTTCCATCAATTGCGATGACGTCTTTATCATCTGAAGAATGGCAGTCACGCATCCAGTTAATAAAGCACTCATGAAATTTTGCAGGACTGATACAGGATACAACTCTGGCAATAGTATCGTGAACAGGAATACCATTTTCAAAATCACCATATTGCTTCAAGAAATCGAGATGTGTTTCCCCGAAATCCTCTATATCTTCCCAACTTTCTGCACCAGAAATAACGGCAAAAATAGTCAATAGTAGGATGCCTGACAATTTATGCTCTACTTTCCAGGCTTATCTGTAATCGGGAATAATAGAAATATGTTCCATCAATTTTTTAAGTTCCATTTGTTCACCTTATTTATGTAAGGAGTATTTGATCATGTATAAGCTATGAAAAACAGCTTCAGGTAATAAGGAATATAGACTGGCCCCCTGAATCTCCAGACAACCAGTATCACTTAAATAAGTGATAGTCTTAATACTAGTTTTTAGACTAGTCATTGGAGTACAGATGATTGATGTCTTAGGGCCGGAGAAACGCAGACGGCGTACCACACAGGAAAAGATCGCAATTGTTCAGCAGAGCTTTGAACCGGGGATGACGGTCTCCCTCGTTGCCCGGCAACATGGTGTAGCAGCCAGCCAGTTATTTCTCTGGCGTAAGCAATACCAGGAAGGAAGTCTTACTGCTGTGGCCGCCGGAGAACAGGTTGTTCCTGCCTCTGAACTTGCTGCCGCCATGAAGCAGATTAAAGAACTCCAGCGCCTGCTCGGCAAGAAAACGATGGAAAATGAACT
>NZ_MDGW01000361.1:0-1158 GCF_001712525.1 Shigella sp. FC1661 | reverse complement strand
AAAACGCTTCTTCATGGGGATGTCCTCATGTGGCTTATGAAGACATTACTAACATCGGGGTGTACTAATCAACGGGGAGCAGGTCACCTTCAGTCTGCACATCACTTTTACAACACTTTTGCATCACTTTTACATCATTTATACATCACTTTTACATCATTCCTTCAGCTCATACGTCACTTTCATCCTCTGTGCCATTTGTACATCACCCCCTTCCTGAACGTGCTGACAGCGGGTTTTCCGGCTGCGCCGGCAACGCTTCACGGCCACGCAATAAATTGCGTCCCCGTTCACCGTTTTCGGATGGGAAGAACGCCGGAAACAGGACTTCCCCTGGCTGAATGGTGTGAATTTCCGCGCTATGCACTTGCGCGCATACTCATGCATGCCGTAAAAACAGAGCCTGCGCGTTTCTGGCGGGTTTTCGGGTGGTTTGTTGCCTGTTTTACCGGTTTCCCGTCAGAAACGCCCTGAGAGCCTCTGAGGCGGTGCACGCAACGGATGTTATGGTAAATAGTGTGAAGTGCCGCCTGTAATGGCGGCTTAGTTACCTATTTAACTTTTGCCACTTTAGTCATGAATTCTTTAATGGAAACAATCGCAGTAGCTTTCCCCCCAGGGATACTTGCAGCTGAGAAATCGATGTCTTGATTACCTTCAGTTGTATGTATGCGAAGGCGGCAGTTTTTAGCCGACACCATCTTTTCTAGCACTTCATATGGGATAACAACGGTATTTTTGCTGGATGTGTAGATCGTTTTGGATACAGTATTGTATCCACTGTTACTTAGATTAGTTAGTTGCTGTGCTTTATAGCTAGATATCTTGCCATCAATATTTATATCTATTCCTATGAAACCTAAGTATGCGGAACTTCCATTAGATACATTTGAATTGTAGGAAAGGATCAGCCCTACTTGATCTGGTTGGGAGCTGGACCATATTGCTCCTAACTGAAGTTGTGTTCCCCAAGTGCTGTTCGGGTCGTATAGCGAATTTGGAGAGACATCTATGACAGTTGAGTTGTCAAAAGTGGATGTTTGTTGAGAAACCACACCCATTCCCGCCAGTTTATCCATTGCTGTACAGCCAGAGATGGCTACTACGATCGCAGAAGCAAAAAAAATCTTCCTTATCATTTCGTTATCCTATTTTTTT
>NZ_MDGW01000360.1:0-1159 GCF_001712525.1 Shigella sp. FC1661 | reverse complement strand
GTGCGTACCGGGCTGAGAGGCGGTGTAAGTGAACTGTAGTTGCCATGTTTTACGGCAATGAGAGCAGAGATAGCGCTGATGTCCGGCAGTGCTTTTGCCGTTACGCACCACGCCTTCAGTAGCGGAGCAGGAAGGACATCTGATGGAAATGGAAGCCACGCAAGCACCTTAAAATCACCATCATACACTAAATCAGTAAGTTGGCAGCATTACCTATTTTTTCGTAAATATACCATCCATCGCATTCTTTAATTCCACCTCCTGGTATTTGGAGTTCAAATTTACCCCGTTTTAATTTGCTTACTATATCCTCCAATAAGGCATAACCTAAAGACACGTCACCAATCGCCTGGTGAATATAACCTTTAATCCTTTTCGGTATGTCAGACTGTTTTTTCTGCAGAATATCCCAGGCATACAATCTTCTGTTTTGTTCTAACGGAAATTCACGGTTTTTGAAATCCATGAATGAGTTATACTCATTTATTGTTATGGGGATTTCTTCGTATTCAAATCCACTGCCTCGCAATGTCATTGTATATTCGGCACCGTTATCTTTAAGGCTGAAACTGATAAGAAACTTATCCATGGCTTTAACAGTTTCATTTTTTGATGAAAGCACTTGATAACTATCTTTATCAATCTGAGTTGCGCAACGAAAAAACTCCCACAAAGTTAACAGGCTATCATAATTCGAAACCCAATCTTTTTTCTTAAATGCATGCTGAATATTATTAAAAAAATTGTTTGAATGTGTTTTTGTATGCGATGATTTTACGAATAACTCCACCGCACCAATAAAATTATTGTGTCTGATCCTGGGTAACATATGGCTACCTTATTTTATTTGGTTATTTTATGTCGCCATTAAATATCTCATTATAGAAGTAAACTATCAAAAAACGCTCATTATTAAAATGTAACTTATTAGCAATTGAATTTTTGGGTAATGCTGCCAACTTACTGATTTAGTGTATGATGGTGATTTTAAGGTGCTTGCGTGGCTTCCATTTCCATCAGATGTCCTTCCTGCTCCGCTACTGAAGGCGTGGTGCGTAACGGCAAAAGCACTGCCGGACATCAGCGCTATCTCTGCTCTCATTGCCGTAAAACATGGCAACTACAGTTCACTTACACCGCCTCTCAGCCCGGTACGCAC
>NZ_MDGW01000359.1:0-1161 GCF_001712525.1 Shigella sp. FC1661 | reverse complement strand
GCTGGCTGTTTTACGCGTATGACAGGATACGGAGGACGGTTGTGGCGCACGTCTTCGGTGAACGCACTCTGGCCACACTGGAGCGTCTTCTGAGCCTGCTGTCGGCCTTTGAGGTCGTGGTATGGATGACGGATGGCTGGCCGCTGTATGAATCACGCCTGAAGGGAAAGCTGCACGTTATCAGCAAGCGTTACACTCAGCGCATTGAGCGACATAATCTGAATCTGAGACAACATCTGGCAAGGCTGGGACGGAAGTCACTGTCGTTCTCAAAATCGGTGGAGCTGCATGACAAGGTCATCGGGCATTATCTGAACATAAAACACTATCAGTAAGTTGGAGTCATTACCGGCAAAGCGTTGAAACAGCCCAGGTGAGATTTAAAAACGGATAGCGAAGCTTACCGACCCCGAGGGTAAAGATGATGAAGAAAACGGGTACCAGGTAACCGGCAATAAAGTCGTTTTCATAAGGTGTGCACAACAGAAGTAGAAGCACGCTTAACGCTGCCAGCCAGCTTAAGGTAAATGCGCGTTTCTCTTTGCCCAACGACGGCGCGATATCCCTGCGCCACAATATCTGCGCAAAGTGGGGACTTACAATCATGCGAGTGAGATAGTAGAAAAGCATATTGTAAATCAGCACAGCGGTGAAAAGGCTTAGCAAATCAACGACCGTGAAAATGGCATCCGCATCGCCGAAAAAGGTGGATATCTTTAGCGGGAAATCAAAGAAGCTCCCCACAAGATACATGCTGCATTTGATGCCGATCGGCGTCACCAAACCAAGCCAGAACAGACGTTGCCAGACATATCGGCTGGTCAATCCATAACGCCAACGCGTCCCCAGCTGCCAGCGTAATATTGCGCAGGCACACAACACGACAAACGTCTGGCTACCGAGCATGACCGCAGTCTGTAAAAAAGAGAGATGAAAGTTCCGGTGATGCTGCCAACTTACTGATTTAGTGTATGATGGTGTTTTTGAGGTGCTCCAGTGGCTTCTGTTTCTATCAGCTGTCCCTCCTGTTCAGCTACTGACGGGGTGGTGCGTAACGGCAAAAGCACTGCCGGACATCAGCGCTATCTCTGCTCTCACTGCCGTAAAACATGGCAACTGCAGTTCACTTACACCGCTTCTCAACCCGGTACGCACCAGAAA
>NZ_MDGW01000358.1:0-1162 GCF_001712525.1 Shigella sp. FC1661 | reverse complement strand
GTGCGTACCGGGCTGAGAGGCGGTGTAAGTGAACTGTAGTTGCCATGTTTTACGGCAATGAGAGCAGAGATAGCGCTGATGTCCGGCAGTGCTTTTGCCGTTACGCACCACGCCTTCAGTAGCGGAGCAGGAAGGACATCTGATGGAAATGGAAGCCACGCAAGCACCTTAAAATCACCATCATACACTAAATCAGTAAGTTGGCAGCATTACCGACTCCGCGATAGTAGAAATGGCCTTTGCGCCAAAACGTGAATCGAGTAGTTCTGAGCGGAAATCCGTTAACAGCTTCTGGTCCATTTCGAACTCCTTAAATTTATTTGAAGGCAATAAAAAAGTAGGATTTATCCGCAATGGAAGCAAGGCATTACAGGCTTAATTTAAATAACAAAATCCTAAGCAGAAAAACGACTTTTTATAATATAAACATTTAACATGATAATATTAAAAACAGACTTTATTATCGTAATAAAAATCGCCCAAACATTCCTGTTCGGGCGATCAAATTAATTATTGTTTATCCTGCATATACGGCGTGTACACCCCGTTCAGACTGTGCAGGAAAGCTACGATATCATCCACATCCTCCTGCGGCAGCTCTTTGCCTACCTGATAGCGCAGCATCAGTTTCACCGCCCCGTCCAGCGTCGGCACGTCACCGCGATGGAAGTACGGTGCCGTTAAAGCAACGTTACGTAAACCGGGTACTTTCTGGCGCAATTTATCACGCTCTTCTTTAGTCACATTCATACGACCAATATCCGCCGCCGTAATTTCCCCAAAGTTAAAGTCTTTTTTCAGCCCCAACGGTTCAAAGGAACGTCCGCCGAGAATAATACCACCATGACAAGTTGCACATTTATTATCTTTAAATAATTGATAGCCTTTTTTGGTAATGACTCCAACTTATTGATAGTGTTTTATGTTCAGATAATGCCCGATGACTTTGTCATGCAGCTCCACCGATTTTGAGAACGACAGCGACTTCCGTCCCAGCCGTGCCAGGTGCTGCCTCAGATTCAGGTTATGCCGCTCAATTCGCTGCGTATATCGCTTGCTGATTACGTGCAGCTTTCCCTTCAGGCGGGATTCATACAGTGGCCAGCCATCCGTCATCCATATCACCACGTCAAAGGGTGACAGCAAGCTCATAAGACGCCCC
>NZ_MDGW01000357.1:0-1163 GCF_001712525.1 Shigella sp. FC1661 | reverse complement strand
GCAGAAGCAGAAAAAGCTTATTATGCTTCCATCGGAAACGATGATCTGGCAGCCTGAGTTCACAGATAAAACACTCTCCAGGAAACCCGGGGCGGTTCAAGGACTCTATCATCGCCAATCATCAGACATTGAAATAGACGACACTGAGATGACGCTTACAATTCTTTTGGTTTCTGTAATAAGTAATCTGACATCCCCCGTGCCCAGAAGAGGAGAGGGATATCAAGCCCAAGGGTTAATAATTGATACTACGGTTAAAATTGCCTTCCGTAAAGGAAACGTGATTAAATTCAGGGGATTTCAGAGTGAAAACCATACAACATATTAAAATCTGTTCATTTAGCTATAATACATACAAGAAAGTGTCCAGTTAGATAATGTTATCTAAATAACCACAGATAAAAACGCACATAATTGGGGGGGGGATGAAAATACCTGAAGCAGTAAATCATATTAATGTTCAGAATAATATTGATCTTGTTGATGGAAAAACGAATCCGAATAAAGCAACAAAAGCATTACAAAAAAATATATTACGCGTAACAAACTCATCTTCTTCTGGCATAAGTGAAAAACATTTAGATCACTGTGCTAATACTGTGAAAAACTTTTTAAGGAAGTCTATAGCAGCGCAAAGTTATAGCAAAATGTTTTCTCAAGGGACCAGTTTCAAATCACTAAATCTTTCTATTGAAGCGCCATCTGGAGCACGGTCATCATTTCGGTCACTTGAGCATCTCGATAAGGTGTCCAGGCACTATATCTCTGAGATAATACAAAAAGTTCATCCTCTTTCTTCAGACGAACGTCACTTACTTTCTATTATTATTAATTCTAATTTTAACTTCAGACATCAAAGTAACTCTAATCTGTCAAATAATATTCTTAATATTAAATCCTTTGATAAAATTCAGTCTGAAAATATACAAACACATAAGAATACATACTCTGAGGATATTAAAGAAATCTCTAACCACGATTTTGTTTTTTTTGGGGTTGAAATTTCCAATCATCAAGAAAAACTCCCACTAAATAAAACACATCATACTGTAGATTTTGGCGCCAATGCGTATATCATTGATCATGACTCTCCATATGGATATATGACATTAACCGATCACTTTGATAATGCTATTCCACCTGTTTTTTACCATGAGCACCAA
>NZ_MDGW01000356.1:0-1167 GCF_001712525.1 Shigella sp. FC1661 | reverse complement strand
AGACGACGCTGAAAGACGATCCGATGTCAGGTCACGTTTTTATCTTCCGTGGGCGTAATGGCAGTCAGGTAAAGCTCCTCTGGTCTACCGGCGATGGACTGTGTCTGCTGACCAAACGGCTGGAGCGCGGCCGCTTCGCCTGGCCGTCAGCCCGGGATGGCAAAGTGTTCCTCACACCGGCACAGCTGGCGATGCTCCTTGAAGGTATCGACTGGCGGCAGCCTAAAAGACTGCTTACGTCCCTGACTATGTTGTAAGCCTCTTTATCCTGGTCGACGCTGAATGAGCCTGGTAATATACCCGGTATGAGCAGCTCACTTCCTGACGATATCAATGCACTGAAACGTCTCCTTGCCGAACAGGAGGCGCTGAACCGTGCCCTGCTGGAAAAGCTGAACGAGCGTGAACGCGAAATAGACCATCTGCAGGCACAGCTGGATAAGCTGCGCCGGATGAACTTCGGCAGCCGCTCCGAAAAAGTCTCCCGTCGTATCGCACAGATGGAAGCTGACCTGAAGGCACTTCAGAAAGAAAGTGATACCCTTACCGGTCGGGTTGACGACCCGGCCGTGCAGCGCCCGCTGCGTCAAACCCGCACCCGCAAACCGTTCCCCGAATCACTCCCCCGCGATGAAAAACGGCTGCTGCCGGCAGCGTCATGCTGCCCGGAATGTGGAGGCTCACTGAGCTATCTGGGTGAGGATGCCGCCGAACAGCTGGAGTTGATGCGCAGCGTCTTCCGGGTTATCCGTAAGCGTACAGCCTGAACCGTCTGGTCAGAATCTGACGAATTAGACAAAGTGGTGTCCACCAAATAAGTAGTGGGAACCAAAGTGTCAGATATGCAGAAAAATGTGAATCCCGGCAGGCGAAAAGGCTGCCCTAATTATCCTCCCGAATTTAAACAGCAGCTCGTTGCTGCCTCCTGTGAACCCGGGATATCCATCTCAAAACTTGCTCTTGAAAATGGCATTAACGCCAATCTGTTGTTCAAATGGCGACAACAATGGCGCGAGGGAAAGCTGCTATTACCTTCTTCAGAGAGCCCCCAGCTACTTCCTGTGACTCCTCGATGCAGCTGCCGAACAGCCAGAATCGCTCGCAGAGGATCCGGAAACCCTCAGTATCAGCTGTGAGGTAACGTTCCGGCACGGGACGCTCCGCTTC
>NZ_MDGW01000366.1:0-25491 GCF_001712525.1 Shigella sp. FC1661 | reverse complement strand
CGCAGAGAATCGTAACGGGATACCAGATCAAGAGCCTGTCCAATGTGCATAAAAAAATCCGGAAACAAGTGAGCGTTTCCGGATTCTTACACAGCCACTGGATCGGTCAACTGATCCTTAACTGATCGGCATTACCCAAAAGGCAGCGGGTTTTTTAATGATTCTTTTCCTCTCATGAGCAGACCAATAACTACGGCTCCGCAAGCGAATGAGGCAGCAAGGAAAACCAGTCGTGGTAAGAAGGCCCATGAATGCCAGGCGCCAAGGGCGGCGAGAAACTTCACATCACCATAGCCTAATCCTTCTTTATGTCGCAGTATGCGATACCCCCAGTAAATGACAGCGAATGTGCCGTAACCAACAATTGTCCCCCATAACGCATCGGCTAAACCATCAGGATGACAAACTTGATAGAACAAAAGACCTGACCAGAGTAACGGGCACGTAAATCTGTCAGGTAACAAGCCATGCTTTGCATCCCAGAAAAAAAGTAGGGCTGATAAACAAGCGTACAAAATCAGAAAGGGAAGGGTAGTGTCCATAAAACATCCTCTGTAATTGGAGTATCACCATCGAATAACTCCGGATGCTCAGCAACAGAGAGAGCGCTGATTTGTTAACCTGATTCCGGTGAAAAACGCTATCTTCACAACCTTACAAATTTCGTGGAATGCAGCTCGCAATCTGCGCGTTGCGATTAATTTCTACCCGATGCTTGCGTCAGGCTCAGATTTGCGTATAATGCGCGGGCTTGTCGTAGTTGACAGCAGGTTCAATCTGAACCTCAGTTAGCCGAATTTGGCTACCTAACAATGCTCCCAATCGGGGAGCTACGTAAGAACGGTTACACTCTCCCATCAATCGTAATGGGTCTGAGGAGTAATCATTTTCGTTTATAAAATAATTGGAGCTCTGGTCTCATGCAGAACCAAAGAATCCGTATCCGCCTGAAAGCGTTTGATCATCGTCTGATCGATCAAGCAACCGCGGAAATCGTCGAGACTGCCAAGCGCACTGGTGCGCAGGTCCGTGGTCCGATCCCGCTGCCGACACGCAAAGAGCGCTTCACTGTTCTGATCTCCCCGCACGTCAACAAAGACGCGCGCGATCAGTACGAAATCCGTACTCACTTGCGTCTGGTTGACATCGTTGAGCCAACCGAGAAAACCGTTGATGCTCTGATGCGTCTGGATCTGGCTGCCGGTGTAGACGTGCAGATCAGCCTGGGTTAATCAGGTCATTGAGCGATTGAGAGGTTGAAACAATGATTGGTTTAGTCGGTAAAAAAGTGGGTATGACCCGTATCTTCACAGAAGACGGCGTTTCTATCCCAGTAACCGTAATCGAAGTTGAAGCAAACCGCGTTACTCAGGTTAAAGACCTGGCTAACGATGGCTACCGTGCTATTCAGGTGACCACCGGTGCTAAAAAAGCTAACCGTGTGACCAAGCCTGAAGCTGGCCACTTCGCTAAAGCTGGCGTAGAAGCTGGCCGTGGTCTGTGGGAATTCCGCCTGGCTGAAGGCGAAGAGTTCACTGTAGGTCAGAGCATTAGCGTTGAACTGTTTGCTGACGTTAAAAAAGTTGACGTAACTGGCACCTCTAAAGGTAAAGGTTTCGCAGGTACCGTTAAGCGCTGGAACTTCCGTACCCAGGACGCTACTCACGGTAACTCCTTGTCTCACCGCGTTCCGGGTTCTATCGGTCAGAACCAGACTCCGGGCAAAGTGTTCAAAGGCAAGAAAATGGCAGGTCAGATGGGTAACGAACGTGTAACCGTTCAGAGCCTTGACGTAGTACGCGTTGACGCTGAGCGCAACCTGCTGCTGGTTAAAGGTGCTGTCCCGGGTGCAACCGGTAGCGACCTGATCGTTAAACCAGCTGTGAAGGCGTAAGGAGATAGCAATGGAATTAGTATTGAAAGACGCGCAGAGCGCGCTGACTGTTTCCGAAACTACCTTCGGTCGTGATTTCAACGAAGCGCTGGTTCACCAGGTTGTTGTTGCTTATGCAGCTGGTGCTCGTCAGGGTACTCGTGCTCAGAAGACTCGTGCTGAAGTAACTGGTTCCGGTAAAAAACCGTGGCGCCAGAAAGGCACCGGCCGTGCGCGTTCTGGTTCTATCAAGAGCCCGATCTGGCGTTCTGGTGGCGTGACCTTTGCTGCTCGTCCGCAGGACCACAGTCAAAAAGTTAACAAGAAGATGTACCGCGGCGCGCTGAAAAGCATCCTGTCCGAACTGGTACGTCAGGATCGTCTGATCGTTGTCGAGAAGTTCTCTGTAGAAGCGCCGAAAACTAAGCTGCTGGCACAGAAACTGAAAGACATGGCTCTGGAAGATGTGCTGATCATCACCGGTGAGCTGGACGAAAACCTGTTCCTGGCTGCGCGCAACCTGCACAAGGTTGACGTACGCGATGCAACTGGTATCGACCCGGTTAGCCTGATCGCCTTCGACAAAGTCGTAATGACTGCTGATGCTGTTAAGCAAGTTGAGGAGATGCTGGCATGATTCGTGAAGAACGTCTGCTGAAGGTGCTGCGTGCACCGCACGTTTCTGAAAAAGCGTCTACTGCGATGGAAAAATCCAACACCATCGTACTCAAAGTTGCTAAAGACGCGACCAAAGCAGAAATCAAAGCTGCTGTGCAGAAACTGTTTGAAGTCGAAGTCGAAGTCGTTAACACCCTGGTAGTTAAAGGGAAAGTTAAACGTCACGGACAGCGTATCGGTCGTCGTAGCGACTGGAAAAAAGCTTACGTCACCCTGAAAGAAGGCCAGAATCTGGACTTCGTTGGCGGCGCTGAGTAAGTCGGAGGAGTAATACAATGGCAGTTGTTAAATGTAAACCGACATCTCCGGGTCGTCGCCACGTAGTTAAAGTGGTTAACCCTGAGCTGCACAAGGGCAAACCTTTTGCTCCGTTGCTGGAAAAAAACAGCAAATCCGGTGGTCGTAACAACAATGGCCGTATCACCACTCGTCATATCGGTGGTGGCCACAAGCAGGCTTACCGTATTGTTGACTTCAAACGCAACAAAGACGGTATCCCGGCAGTTGTTGAACGTCTTGAGTACGATCCGAACCGTTCCGCGAACATCGCGCTGGTTCTGTACAAAGACGGTGAACGCCGTTACATCCTGGCCCCTAAAGGCCTGAAAGCTGGCGACCAGATTCAGTCTGGCGTTGATGCTGCAATCAAACCAGGTAACACCCTGCCGATGCGCAACATCCCGGTTGGTTCTACTGTTCATAACGTAGAAATGAAACCAGGTAAAGGCGGTCAGCTGGCACGTTCCGCTGGTACTTACGTTCAGATCGTTGCTCGTGATGGTGCTTATGTCACCCTGCGTCTGCGTTCTGGTGAAATGCGTAAAGTAGAAGCAGACTGCCGTGCAACTCTGGGCGAAGTTGGCAATGCTGAGCATATGCTGCGCGTTCTGGGTAAAGCAGGTGCTGCACGCTGGCGTGGTGTTCGTCCGACCGTTCGCGGTACCGCGATGAACCCGGTAGACCACCCACATGGTGGTGGTGAAGGTCGTAACTTTGGTAAGCACCCGGTAACTCCGTGGGGCGTTCAGACCAAAGGTAAGAAGACCCGCAGCAACAAGCGTACTGATAAATTCATCGTACGTCGCCGTAGCAAATAATTTTAGAGGATAAGCCATGCCACGTTCTCTCAAGAAAGGTCCTTTTATTGACCTGCACTTGCTGAAGAAGGTAGAGAAAGCGGTGGAAAGCGGAGACAAGAAGCCCCTGCGCACTTGGTCCCGTCGTTCAACGATCTTTCCTAACATGATCGGTTTGACCATCGCTGTCCATAATGGTCGTCAGCACGTTCCGGTATTTGTAACCGACGAAATGGTCGGTCACAAACTGGGTGAATTCGCACCGACTCGTACTTATCGCGGCCACGCTGCTGATAAAAAAGCGAAGAAGAAATAAGGTAGGAGGAAGAGATGGAAACTATCGCTAAACATCGCCATGCTCGTTCTTCTGCTCAGAAGGTTCGCCTTGTTGCTGACCTGATTCGCGGTAAGAAAGTGTCGCAGGCTCTGGATATTTTGACCTACACCAACAAGAAAGCGGCTGTACTGGTCAAGAAAGTTCTGGAATCTGCCATTGCTAACGCTGAACACAACGATGGCGCTGACATTGACGATCTGAAAGTTACGAAAATTTCGTAGACGAAGGCCCGAGCATGAAGCGCATTATGCCGCGTGCAAAAGGTCGTGCAGATCGCATCCTGAAGCGCACCAGCCACATCACTGTGGTTGTGTCCGATCGCTGAGACTCTGGAGACTAGCAATGGGTCAGAAAGTACATCCTAATGGTATTCGCCTGGGTATTGTAAAACCATGGAACTCTACCTGGTTTGCGAACACCAAAGAATTCGCTGACAACCTGGACAGCGATTTTAAAGTACGTCAGTACCTGACTAAGGAACTGGCTAAAGCGTCCGTATCTCGTATCGTTATCGAGCGTCCGGCTAAGAGCATCCGTGTAACCATTCACACTGCTCGCCCGGGTATCGTTATCGGTAAAAAAGGTGAAGACGTAGAAAAACTGCGTAAGGTCGTAGCGGACATCGCTGGCGTTCCTGCACAGATCAACATCGCCGAAGTTCGTAAGCCTGAACTGGACGCAAAACTGGTTGCTGACAGCATCACTTCTCAGCTGGAACGTCGCGTTATGTTCCGTCGTGCTATGAAGCGTGCTGTACAGAACGCAATGCGTCTGGGCGCTAAAGGTATTAAAGTTGAAGTTAGCGGCCGTCTGGGCGCTAAAGGTATTAAAGTTGAAGTTAGCGGCCGTCTGGGCGGCGCGGAAATCGCACGTACCGAATGGTACCGCGAAGGTCGCGTACCGCTGCACACTCTGCGTGCTGACATCGACTACAACACCTCTGAAGCGCACACCACTTACGGTGTAATCGGCGTTAAAGTGTGGATCTTCAAAGGCGAGATCCTGGGTGGTATGGCTGCTGTTGAACAACCGGAAAAACCGGCTGCTCAGCCTAAAAAGCAGCAGCGTAAAGGCCGTAAATAAGGAGCGTCGCTGATGTTACAACCAAAGCGTACAAAATTCCGTAAAATGCACAAAGGCCGTAACCGCGGTCTGGCGCAGGGTACGGATGTTAGCTTCGGCAGCTTCGGTCTGAAAGCTGTTGGCCGTGGTCGTCTGACTGCCCGTCAGATCGAAGCAGCACGTCGTGCTATGACCCGTGCAGTTAAGCGTCAAGGTAAGATCTGGATCCGTGTGTTCCCGGACAAACCGATCACTGAAAAGCCGCTGGCAGTGCGTATGGGTAAAGGTAAAGGTAACGTGGAGTATTGGGTTGCCTTGATTCAGCCGGGTAAAGTCCTGTATGAAATGGACGGTGTTCCGGAAGAGCTGGCCCGTGAAGCATTCAAGCTGGCAGCAGCGAAACTGCCGATTAAAACCACCTTTGTAACTAAGACGGTGATGTAATGAAAGCAAAAGAGCTGCGTGAGAAGAGCGTTGAAGAGCTGAACACCGAGCTGCTGAACCTGCTGCGTGAGCAGTTCAACCTGCGTATGCAGGCTGCAAGTGGCCAGCTGCAACAGTCTCACCTGTTGAAGCAAGTGCGTCGCGATGTCGCACGCGTTAAGACTTTACTGAACGAGAAGGCGGGTGCGTAATGACCGATAAAATCCGTACTCTGCAAGGTCGCGTTGTTAGCGACAAAATGGAGAAATCCATTGTTGTTGCTATCGAACGTTTTGTGAAACACCCGATCTACGGTAAATTCATCAAGCGTACGACCAAACTGCACGTACATGACGAGAACAACGAATGCGGTATCGGTGACGTGGTTGAAATCCGCGAATGCCGTCCGCTGTCCAAGACTAAATCCTGGACGCTGGTTCGCGTTGTAGAGAAAGCGGTTCTGTAATACAGTACACTCTCTCGATACGAATAAACGGCTCAGAAATGAGCCGTTTATTTTTTCTATCCATATCCTTGAAGCGGTGTTATAATGCCGCGCCCTCGATATGGGGATTTTTAACGACCTGATTTTCGGGTCTCAGTAGTAGTTGACATTAGCGGAGCACTAAAATGATCCAAGAACAGACTATGCTGAACGTCGCCGACAACTCCGGTGCACGTCGCGTAATGTGTATCAAGGTTCTGGGTGGCTCGCACCGTCGCTACGCAGGCGTAGGCGACATCATCAAGATCACCATCAAAGAAGCAATTCCGCGTGGTAAGGTCAAAAAAGGTGATGTGCTGAAGGCGGTAGTGGTGCGCACCAAGAAGGGTGTTCGTCGCCCGGACGGTTCTGTCATTCGCTTCGATGGTAATGCTTGTGTTCTTCTGAACAACAACAGCGAGCAGCCTATCGGTACGCGTATTTTTGGGCCGGTAACTCGTGAGCTTCGTAGTGAGAAGTTCATGAAAATTATCTCTCTGGCACCAGAAGTACTCTAAGGAGCGAATCATGGCAGCGAAAATCCGTCGTGATGACGAAGTTATCGTGTTGACCGGTAAAGATAAAGGTAAACGCGGTAAAGTTAAGAATGTCCTGTCTTCCGGCAAGGTCATTGTTGAAGGTATCAACCTGGTTAAGAAACATCAGAAGCCGGTTCCGGCCCTGAACCAACCGGGTGGCATCGTTGAAAAAGAAGCCGCTATTCAGGTTTCCAACGTAGCAATCTTCAATGCGGCAACCGGCAAGGCTGACCGTGTAGGCTTTAGATTCGAAGACGGCAAAAAAGTCCGTTTCTTCAAGTCTAACAGCGAAACTATCAAGTAATTTGGAGTAGTACGATGGCGAAACTGCATGATTACTACAAAGACGAAGTAGTTAAAAAACTCATGACTGAGTTTAACTACAATTCTGTCATGCAAGTCCCTCGGGTCGAGAAGATCACCCTGAACATGGGTGTTGGTGAAGCGATCGCTGACAAAAAACTGCTGGATAACGCAGCAGCAGACCTGGCAGCAATCTCCGGTCAAAAACCGCTGATCACCAAAGCACGCAAATCTGTTGCAGGCTTCAAAATCCGTCAGGGCTATCCGATCGGCTGTAAAGTAACTCTGCGTGGCGAACGCATGTGGGAGTTCTTTGAGCGCCTGATCACTATTGCTGTACCTCGTATCCGTGACTTCCGTGGCCTGTCCGCTAAGTCTTTCGACGGTCGTGGTAACTACAGCATGGGTGTCCGTGAGCAGATCATCTTCCCAGAAATCGACTACGATAAAGTCGACCGCGTTCGTGGTTTGGATATTACCATTACCACTACTGCGAAATCTGACGAAGAAGGCCGCGCTCTGCTGGCTGCCTTTGACTTCCCGTTCCGCAAGTAAGGTAGGGTTACTAAATGGCTAAGCAATCAATGAAAGCACGCGAAGTAAAACGCGTAGCTTTAGCTGATAAATACTTCGCGAAACGCGCTGAACTGAAAGCGATCATCTCTGATGTGAACGCTTCCGACGAAGATCGTTGGAACGCTGTTCTCAAGCTGCAGACTCTGCCGCGTGATTCCAGCCCGTCTCGTCAGCGTAACCGCTGCCGTCAAACAGGTCGTCCGCATGGTTTCCTGCGGAAGTTCGGGTTGAGCCGTATTAAGGTCCGTGAAGCCGCTATGCGCGGTGAAATCCCGGGTCTGAAAAAGGCTAGCTGGTAATTGTCACCAATTGAATCACGGGAGTAAAGACAGATGAGCATGCAAGATCCGATCGCGGATATGCTGACCCGTATCCGTAACGGTCAGGCCGCGAACAAAGCTGCGGTCACCATGCCTTCCTCCAAGCTGAAAGTGGCAATCGCCAACGTGCTGAAGGAAGAAGGTTTTATTGAAGATTTTAAAGTTGAAGGCGACACCAAGCCTGAACTGGAACTTACTCTGAAGTATTTCCAGGGCAAAGCTGTTGTAGAAAGCATTCAGCGTGTCAGCCGCCCAGGTCTGCGCATCTATAAACGTAAAGATGAGCTGCCGAAAGTTATGGCGGGTCTGGGTATCGCAGTTGTTTCTACCTCTAAAGGTGTTATGACTGATCGTGCAGCGCGCCAGGCTGGTCTTGGTGGCGAAATTATCTGCTACGTAGCCTAATCGGAGGAAAAAATGTCTCGTGTTGCTAAAGCACCGGTCGTTGTTCCTGCCGGCGTTGACGTAAAAATCAACGGTCAGGTTATTACGATCAAAGGTAAAAACGGCGAGCTGACTCGTACTCTCAACGATGCTGTTGAAGTTAAACATGCAGATAATACCCTGACCTTCGGTCCGCGTGATGGTTACGCAGACGGTTGGGCACAGGCTGGTACCGCGCGTGCCCTGCTGAACTCAATGGTTATCGGTGTTACCGAAGGCTTCACTAAGAAGCTGCAGCTGGTTGGTGTAGGTTACCGTGCAGCGGTTAAAGGTAATGTGATTAACCTGTCTCTGGGTTTCTCTCATCCTGTTGACCATCAGCTGCCTGCGGGTATCACTGCTGAATGTCCGACTCAGACTGAAATCGTGCTGAAAGGCGCTGATAAGCAGGTGATCGGCCAGGTTGCAGCGGATCTGCGCGCCTACCGTCGTCCTGAGCCTTATAAAGGCAAGGGTGTTCGTTACGCCGACGAAGTCGTGCGTACCAAAGAGGCTAAGAAGAAGTAAGGTAACACTATGGATAAGAAATCTGCTCGTATCCGTCGTGCGACCCGCGCACGCCGCAAGCTCCAGGAGCTGGGCGCAACTCGCCTGGTGGTACATCGTACCCCGCGTCACATTTACGCACAGGTAATTGCACCGAACGGTTCTGAAGTTCTGGTAGCTGCTTCTACTGTAGAAAAAGCTATCGCTGAACAACTGAAGTACACCGGTAACAAAGACGCGGCTGCAGCTGTGGGTAAAGCTGTCGCTGAACGCGCTCTGGAAAAAGGCATCAAAGATGTATCCTTTGACCGTTCCGGGTTCCAATATCATGGTCGTGTCCAGGCACTGGCAGATGCTGCCCGTGAAGCTGGCCTTCAGTTCTAAGGTAGAGGTGTAAGATGGCTCACATCGAAAAACAAGCTGGCGAACTGCAGGAAAAGCTGATCGCGGTAAACCGCGTATCTAAAACCGTTAAAGGTGGTCGTATTTTCTCCTTCACAGCTCTGACTGTAGTTGGCGATGGTAACGGTCGCGTTGGTTTTGGTTACGGTAAAGCGCGTGAAGTTCCAGCAGCGATCCAGAAAGCGATGGAAAAAGCCCGTCGCAATATGATTAACGTCGCGCTGAATAACGGCACTCTGCAACACCCTGTTAAAGGTGTTCACACGGGTTCTCGCGTATTCATGCAGCCGGCTTCCGAAGGTACCGGTATCATCGCCGGTGGTGCAATGCGCGCCGTTCTGGAAGTCGCTGGGGTTCATAACGTTCTGGCTAAAGCATATGGTTCCACCAACCCGATCAACGTGGTTCGTGCAACTATTGATGGCCTGGAAAATATGAATTCTCCAGAAATGGTCGCTGCCAAGCGTGGTAAATCCGTTGAAGAAATTCTGGGGAAATAAACCATGGCAAAGACTATTAAAATTACTCAAACCCGCAGTGCAATCGGTCGTCTGCCGAAACACAAGGCAACGCTGCTTGGCCTGGGTCTGCGTCGTATTGGTCACACCGTAGAGCGCGAGGATACTCCTGCTATTCGCGGTATGATCAACGCGGTTTCCTTCATGGTTAAAGTTGAGGAGTAAGAGATGCGTTTAAATACTCTGTCTCCGGCCGAAGGCTCCAAAAAGGCGGGTAAACGCTTGGGTCGTGGTATCGGTTCTGGCCTCGGTAAAACCGGTGGTCGTGGTCACAAAGGTCAGAAGTCTCGTTCTGGCGGTGGCGTACGTCGCGGTTTCGAGGGTGGTCAGATGCCTCTGTACCGTCGTCTGCCGAAATTCGGCTTCACTTCTCGTAAAGCAGCGATTACAGCCGAAGTTCGTCTGTCTGACCTGGCTAAAGTAGAAGGCGGTGTTGTAGACCTGAACACGCTGAAAGCGGCTAACATTATCGGTATCCAGATCGAGTTCGCGAAAGTGATCCTGGCTGGCGAAGTAACGACTCCGGTAACTGTTCGTGGCCTGCGTGTTACTAAAGGCGCTCGTGCTGCTATCGAAGCTGCTGGCGGTAAAATCGAGGAATAAGTAGCAGATGGCTAAACAACCGGGATTAGATTTTCAAAGTGCCAAAGGTGGCTTAGGCGAGCTGAAACGCAGACTGCTGTTTGTTATCGGTGCGCTGATTGTGTTCCGTATTGGCTCTTTTATTCCGATCCCTGGTATTGATGCCGCTGTACTTGCCAAACTGCTTGAGCAACAGCGAGGCACCATCATTGAGATGTTTAACATGTTCTCTGGTGGTGCTCTCAGCCGTGCTTCTATCTTTGCTCTGGGGATCATGCCGTATATTTCGGCGTCGATCATTATCCAGCTGCTGACGGTGGTTCACCCAACGTTGGCGGAAATTAAGAAAGAAGGGGAGTCTGGTCGTCGTAAGATCAGCCAGTACACCCGCTACGGTACTCTGGTGCTGGCAATATTCCAGTCGATCGGTATTGCTACCGGTCTGCCGAATATGCCTGGTATGCAAGGCCTGGTGATTAACCCGGGCTTTGCATTCTACTTCACCGCTGTTGTAAGTCTGGTCACAGGAACGATGTTCCTGATGTGGTTGGGCGAACAGATCACTGAACGAGGTATCGGCAACGGTATTTCAATCATTATCTTCGCCGGTATTGTCGCGGGACTCCCGCCAGCCATTGCCCATACTATCGAGCAAGCGCGTCAAGGCGACCTGCACTTCCTCGTGTTGCTGTTGGTTGCAGTATTAGTATTTGCAGTGACGTTCTTTGTCGTATTTGTTGAGCGTGGTCAACGCCGCATTGTGGTAAACTACGCGAAACGTCAGCAAGGTCGTCGTGTCTATGCTGCACAGAGCACACATTTACCGCTGAAAGTGAATATGGCGGGGGTAATCCCGGCAATCTTCGCTTCCAGTATTATTCTGTTCCCGGCGACCATCGCGTCATGGTTCGGGGGCGGTACTGGTTGGAACTGGCTGACAACAATTTCGCTGTATTTGCAGCCTGGGCAACCGCTTTATGTGTTACTCTATGCGTCTGCAATCATCTTCTTCTGTTTCTTCTACACGGCGTTGGTTTTCAACCCGCGTGAAACAGCAGATAACCTGAAGAAGTCCGGTGCATTTGTACCAGGAATTCGTCCGGGAGAGCAAACGGCGAAGTATATCGATAAAGTAATGACCCGCCTGACCCTGGTTGGTGCGCTGTATATTACCTTTATCTGCCTGATCCCGGAGTTCATGCGTGATGCAATGAAAGTACCGTTCTACTTCGGTGGGACCTCACTGCTTATCGTTGTTGTCGTGATTATGGACTTTATGGCTCAAGTGCAAACTCTGATGATGTCCAGTCAGTATGAGTCTGCATTGAAGAAGGCGAACCTGAAAGGCTACGGCCGATAATTGGTCGCCCGAGAAGTTACGGAGAGTAAAAATGAAAGTTCGTGCTTCCGTCAAGAAATTATGCCGTAACTGCAAAATCGTTAAGCGTGATGGTGTCATCCGTGTGATTTGCAGTGCCGAGCCGAAGCATAAACAGCGCCAAGGCTGATTTTTTCGCATATTTTTCTTGCAAAGTTGGGTTGAGCTGGCTAGATTAGCCAGCCAATCTTTTGTATGTCTGTGCGTTTCCATTTGAGTATCCTGAAAACGGGCTTTTCAGCATGGAACGTACATATTAAATAGTAGGAGTGCATAGTGGCCCGTATAGCAGGCATTAACATTCCTGATCATAAGCATGCCGTAATCGCATTAACTTCGATTTATGGCGTCGGCAAGACCCGTTCTAAAGCCATCTTGGCTGCAGCGGGTATCGCTGAAGATGTTAAGATCAGTGAGCTGTCTGAAGGACAAATCGACACGCTGCGTGACGAAGTTGCCAAATTTGTCGTTGAAGGTGATCTGCGCCGTGAAATCAGCATGAGCATCAAGCGCCTGATGGATCTTGGTTGCTATCGCGGTTTGCGTCATCGTCGTGGTCTCCCGGTTCGCGGTCAGCGTACCAAGACCAACGCACGTACCCGTAAGGGTCCGCGCAAACCGATCAAGAAATAATCGGGGTGATTGAATAATGGCAAAGGCACCAATTCGTGCACGTAAACGTGTAAGAAAACAAGTCTCTGACGGCGTGGCTCATATCCATGCTTCTTTCAACAACACCATCGTGACTATCACTGATCGTCAGGGTAACGCGTTGGGTTGGGCAACAGCCGGTGGTTCCGGTTTCCGTGGTTCTCGCAAATCCACTCCGTTTGCAGCTCAGGTTGCAGCAGAGCGTTGCGCTGACGCCGTGAAAGAATACGGCATCAAGAATCTGGAAGTTATGGTTAAAGGTCCGGGTCCAGGCCGCGAATCTACTATTCGTGCTCTGAACGCCGCAGGTTTCCGCATCACTAACATTACTGATGTGACTCCGATCCCTCATAACGGTTGTCGTCCGCCGAAAAAACGTCGCGTATAACGCCTCGTTTTCCAGGTTTGTTGGAGAAAGAAAATGGCAAGATATTTGGGTCCTAAGCTCAAGCTGAGCCGTCGTGAGGGCACCGACTTATTCCTTAAGTCTGGCGTTCGCGCGATCGATACCAAGTGTAAAATTGAACAAGCTCCTGGCCAGCACGGTGCGCGTAAACCGCGTCTGTCTGACTATGGTGTGCAGTTGCGTGAAAAGCAAAAAGTTCGCCGTATCTATGGTGTGCTGGAGCGTCAGTTCCGTAACTACTACAAAGAAGCAGCACGTCTGAAAGGCAACACCGGTGAAAACCTGTTGGCTCTGCTGGAAGGTCGTCTGGACAACGTTGTATACCGTATGGGCTTCGGTGCCACTCGTGCAGAAGCACGTCAGCTGGTTAGCCATAAAGCAATTATGGTAAACGGTCGTGTTGTTAACATCGCTTCTTATCAGGTTAGTCCGAATGACGTTGTAAGCATTCGTGAGAAAGCGAAGAAGCAGTCTCGCGTGAAAGCCGCTCTGGAGCTGGCTGAGCAGCGTGAAAAGCCAACTTGGCTGGAAGTTGATGCTGGCAAGATGGAAGGTACGTTTAAGCGTAAGCCGGAGCGTTCTGATCTGTCTGCGGACATTAACGAACACCTGATCGTCGAGCTTTACTCCAAGTAAAGCTTAGTACCAAAGAGAGGACACAATGCAGGGTTCTGTGACAGAGTTTCTAAAACCGCGCCTGGTTGATATCGAGCAAGTGAGTTCGACGCACGCCAAGGTGACCCTTGAGCCTTTAGAGCGTGGCTTTGGCCATACTCTGGGTAACGCACTGCGCCGTATTCTGCTCTCATCGATGCCGGGTTGCGCGGTGACCGAGGTTGAGATTGATGGTGTACTACATGAGTACAGCACCAAAGAAGGCGTTCAGGAAGATATCCTGGAAATCCTGCTCAACCTGAAAGGGCTGGCGGTGAGAGTTCAGGGCAAAGATGAAGTTATTCTTACCTTGAATAAATCTGGCATTGGCCCTGTGACTGCAGCCGATATCACCCACGACGGTGATGTCGAAATCGTCAAGCCGCAGCACGTGATCTGCCACCTGACCGATGAGAACGCGTCTATTAGCATGCGTATCAAAGTTCAGCGCGGTCGTGGTTATGTGCCGGCTTCTACCCGAATTCATTCGGAAGAAGATGAGCGCCCAATCGGCCGTCTGCTGGTCGACGCATGCTACAGCCCTGTGGAGCGTATTGCCTACAATGTTGAAGCAGCGCGTGTAGAACAGCGTACCGACCTGGACAAGCTGGTCATCGAAATGGAAACCAACGGCACAATCGATCCTGAAGAGGCGATTCGTCGTGCGGCAACCATTCTGGCTGAACAACTGGAAGCTTTCGTTGACTTACGTGATGTACGTCAGCCTGAAGTGAAAGAAGAGAAACCAGAGTTCGATCCGATCCTGCTGCGCCCTGTTGACGATCTGGAATTGACTGTCCGCTCTGCTAACTGCCTTAAAGCAGAAGCTATCCACTATATCGGTGATCTGGTACAACGTACCGAGGTTGAGCTCCTTAAAACGCCTAACCTTGGTAAAAAATCTCTTACTGAGATTAAAGACGTGCTGGCTTCCCGTGGACTGTCTCTGGGCATGCGCCTGGAAAACTGGCCACCGGCAAGCATCGCTGACGAGTAACCGGATCACAGGTTAAGGTTTTACTGAGAAGGATAAGGTCATGCGCCATCGTAAGAGTGGTCGTCAACTGAACCGCAACAGCAGCCATCGCCAGGCTATGTTCCGCAATATGGCAGGTTCACTGGTTCGTCATGAAATCATCAAGACGACTCTGCCTAAAGCGAAAGAGCTGCGCCGCGTAGTTGAGCCGCTGATTACTCTTGCCAAGACTGATAGCGTTGCTAATCGTCGTCTGGCATTCGCCCGTACTCGTGATAACGAGATCGTGGCAAAACTGTTTAACGAACTGGGCCCGCGTTTCGCGAGCCGTGCCGGTGGTTACACTCGTATTCTGAAGTGTGGCTTCCGTGCAGGCGACAACGCGCCGATGGCTTACATCGAGCTGGTTGATCGTTCAGAGAAAGCAGAAGCTGCTGCAGAGTAATCTGAAGCAACGTAAAAAAACCCGCCCCGGCGGGTTTTTTTATACCCGTAGCATCCCCACTTATCTACAATAGCTGTACTCTTTTTGTTCATCCCCTGGAGTATTTATGTGGTTACTTGACCAGTGGGCAGAGCGTCATATAGCAGAAGCGCAAGCGAAAGGTGAGTTTGATAACCTGGCAGGTAGCGGCGAACCATTGATACTGGATGATGATTCTCATGTGCCACCGGAATTACGTGCGGGGTATCGCTTGCTGAAGAATGCCGGTTGCTTACCGCCAGAACTTGAGCAGCGGAGGGAAGCAATTCAGCTTCTGGATATCCTGAGAGGTATCCGTCACGATGATCCGCAATATCAAGAGGTTAGCCGTCGATTGTCATTACTGGAATTGAAGCTGCGACAAGCTGGATTGAGTACCGATTTTTTACGCGGCGATTATGCTGACAAGTTGTTGGACAAAATCAACGATAACTAGTGGAGTATGTATGTATCGCATTGGTGAGCTGGCAAAAATGGCGGAAGTAACACCTGACACGATTCGTTATTACGAAAAACAGCAGATGATGGAGCATGAAGTGCGTACTGAAGGCGGGTTTCGCCTGTATACCGAAAGCGATCTCCAGCGATTGAAATTTATCCGCCATGCCAGACAACTAGGTTTCAGTCTGGAGTCGATCCGCGAGTTGCTGTCGATCCGCATCGATCCTGAACACCATACCTGTCAGGAGTCAAAAGGCATTGTGCAGGAAAGATTGCAGGAAGTCGAAGCACGGATAGCCGAGTTGCAGAGTATGCAGCGTTCCTTGCAACGCCTTAACGATGCCTGTTGTGGGACCGCCCATAGCAGTGTTTATTGTTCGATTCTTGAAGCTCTTGAACAAGGGGGAGTGGCGTTAAGAGTGGCTGTTGATTTTTTGCACTGGCAGGATTACACTCGCGCCGTAAAATAACCAATTGGAGTTTTTATGAGCCGATATCAGCATACTAAAGGGCAGATAAGGGATAATGCGATAGAAGCATTACTACATGATCCCTTATTCCGACAGCGCGTAGAGAAAAATAAGAAGGGGAAAGGCAGTTACATGCGAAAAGGAAAACATGGCAATCGGGGGAACTGGGAGGCCAGTGGCAAGAAAGTAAATCACTTTTTTACCACTGGTCTTCTGCTTTCAGGCGCTTGTTAAGAGCGGTTATTCTGCTCTTTCAGCAAATCACGAATTTCTGCCAGTAATACTTCTTCTTTAGTTGGTGCAGGTGCGGCAGCTGGTTCTTCTTTTTTCCGATTCAGTTTGTTGATTAGCTTAATCGCCATAAAGATGGCAAAGGCCACAATCAGAAAATCAAAGACGTTTTGAATGAAGACACCGTAATGCATCACAACAGCAGGGATATCCCCCTGCGCATCGCGTAGCGTGACAGCAAACTGTTTAAAGTCGATCCCGCCAATTAATAAGCCCAGAGGTGGCATGATGATATCGGCAACCAGTGAAGATACAATCTTCCCGAATGCCGCACCGATAATGACACCCACCGCCAAATCCACCACGTTCCCGCGCATCGCAAATTCGCGAAATTCTTTAATAATGCTCATGTTATTCTCCCTATGAAGCCGACAACCATAAGTCTAACAAATGTTAAGCCATTTTCCTGCCAGGAATGAATTTAATTAATCCTTGATAATCAAAGGGAAATAATAAGGCGTCATTAGACGCCTTATTAATTACAAGAAGAAAGGGCTTGGCTGGAAGAGTCTTTCGACGTCGGTAATAAACTTTTTATCTGTGAGGAACATAATTACGTGATCGCCTTGCTCAATGCGCAGATTGTCATTGGCAATCATCACGTCGTTTCCACGTACCACCGCTCCAATAATCGTTCCTGGCGGTAGCTTGATTTCGTCAATGACTCTGCCGACAACGCGTGAGGTGCTTTCATCACCGTGAGCAACGGCTTCAATAGCTTCTGCTACGCCGCGGCGCAATGAGGAAACACCAACAATATCTGCTTTTCGCACATGGCTAAGCAACGCAGAAATAGTTGCTTGTTGTGGTGAAATTGCAATATCGATCACGCTCCCCTGAACCAGATCCACATAAGCGCGACGCTGGATCAATACCATCACCTTTTTCGCACCCATACGTTTGGCAAGCATGGCGGACATGATATTGGCCTCGTCATCGTTGGTGACGGCAATAAACAGATCAACTTGATCGATATGTTCTTCGGCCAGCAGTTCTTGATCCGACGCATCACCAAAAAAGACGATCGTATTCTGCAACTTTTCCGCCAGTTCGGCAGCGCGCTGCTGATTACGTTCGATGAGTTTAACGCTGTAATCTTTTTCCAGACGACGCGCCAGCCCTGCACCGATATTACCGCCACCAACCAGCATGATCCGCTTATACGGTTTTTCCAGTCGCTGTAATTCACTCATCACCGCGCGGATATGCTGTGAAGCGGCAATAAAGAACACTTCATCACCAGCTTCAACAATGGTCGAACCTTGTGGACGAATGGGGCGATCGTGGCGGAAAATTGCTGCCACACGAGTATCGATATGTGGCATATGTTCGCGCATGGTCGAAAGTGCATTACCAATCAGCGGGCCGCCATAATAGGCTTTAACTACAGCGAGGCTGACTTTACCCTCAGCGAAGTTCACCACCTGCAATGCGCCTGGATACTCAATCAGTCGGTAAATATTATCGATAACCAACTGCTCTGGTGCGATCAGATGATCAATCGGTACAGCATCTGAATGAAATAGCTTATCGGCATCGCGTACGTAGTCTGGTGAGCGGATGCGAGCGATGCGATTAGGGGTGTTGAAAAGTGAGTAGGCTACCTGGCAGGCAACCATATTGGTTTCATCTGAACTGGTTACAGCAACCAGCATATCGGCGTCGTCGGCACCTGCCTCCCGCAATACGCGTGGATGAGAGCCATGCCCCTGCACGACTCGCAGGTCAAATTTATCCTGCAAGGTCCGCAGACGCTCACCGTTGGTATCGACAACAGTAATATCGTTGTTCTCGCCAACCAGGTTTTCCGCCAGTGTGCCGCCAACCTGGCCGGCACCCAGAATGATAATTTTCATCAGTCTCGACCCGTTATCTCATCACTTTTTGATTAGCTTAGCGTAAAAGAAGCCGTCGCCCTCTTCGGCACCAGGCAGATTTTGTTTACCCGGTTGCTCTGGTGCTCCTGTTTCGCAAAGTTCGGCATCAGCGGTACGTTGCAAAAAAGCTTTAATCTGCAGGCTATTCTCTTCCGGTAACACCGAACAGGTGGCATAGACCAGGGTTCCACCGGATTTTAAATGCGGCCAAATGGCGTCGAGAATTTCAGACTGCAATTGCGCGAGTTCCGGGATATCGCGATCGCGACGTAACCATTTAATATCCGGATGGTGACGAATCACCCCCGTTGCTGAACAAGGCGCATCTAATAAAATGCGATCAAACTGTTGCTCGCCACACCATTGGGAAGGGTAACGGCCATCACCTTGTTTCACGGTTGCCTTCATACCAAGGCGTTTTAAATTGTCGTAAACGCGAGAGAGGCGCTGTTCGTCAATATCAACCGCAACAACCTGCGCTTCTGGTGCCACCTCAAGGATATGCGTTGTTTTACCGCCGGGGGCGGCACAAAGATCCAGAATGTGTTCACTGTTTTGTGGCGCAAGCCAGGTCATGCAACCTTGTGCTGATGCATCCTGAACGGTAACCCATCCGTCTTCAAAACCAGGTAGCGCATGAACAGGTGCAGGTGTTTCCAGACGTACAGCATCAGGGTAATCCGCATGCGGGAAACCTTTCATTCCTGCTTCATCCAGCAATGCAAGCCAGCTGTCGCGGGAATGATGCGTACGATTAACGCGCAGCCACATTGGCGGACGCTGGTTATTGGCTTCGACGATGGATTGCCACTGCTCTGGATACGCTTTTTGCAGACGCTTCAGCAACCAGGAAGGATGCAGATAACGTGCATCACTGGCATTAAACTTGGCTAATAACTCTTCTTGCTGACGCTGGAACTGGCGTAATACACCGTTAATCAACCCTTTAAGTTGCGGACGCTTAATTGCGATAGCGCCTTCAACCGTTTCAGCCAGCGCAGCATGAGGTGGAATGCGGGTATAAAGCAGTTGATACAAACCAACCATAATCAGGTAATGCACAGTGCGCTGTTTGCCGGTCATCGGACGGGCCATTAACTTATTAATCAGCCAGTCTAACTGCGAAAGCGTACGCAGTACGCCAAAGCACAACTCTTGAAGAAGTGCTTTGTCTTTATCAGAAACTTTTTGCTGGAGCGGTGGCAGAATGTTGCTTAATGATTGCCCTTGCTCGACGACTTGTTCAACGGCCTGGGCCGCCATGCTACGTAAATTACGTTGTTTTTTCATAAGTATAAAAATGCCCGGTAAGACCGGGCTTAGAAGAGTGGACTATCAGGCCAGACGGTTGCCCGGAACAAACCATTCCCGACGAGAATTCAGGAGGTCTTGCGCGCTCATCGCTTTCTTACCCGCAGGTTGTAACGAGAGCAGATTCAGGATTCCATCACCAGTTGCAACCTGAATGCCTTGTTTGTTGGCTTCAAGGATCGTTCCTGGTGCAGCGTTGGTTGCCGTATCAATGACCGACGCTTTCCAGACTTTAACCGGCTGTCTTTCAATTTCCAGCCAGCTCATTGGCCATGGATTGAAAGCGCGAATGCAGCGTTCAAGCTGTGCTGCCGAAAGTGACCAGTCAATACGCGCTTCTTCTTTACTCAACTTTTCGGCGTAAGTGACAAGAGTTTTGTCCTGAACTTCTGGTTTCGCCGTGCCGTCTGCCAGTTGTTTCAACGTGGTGATAAGCCCTTGTGGGCCAAGCTCTGCCAGCTTGTCGTACAGCGTACCACTGGTATCTTCTGCAGTAATCGGGCAGGAGAGCTTATAGAGCATGTCACCGGTGTCTAAACCGACATCCATTTGCATAATGGTCACACCAGTTTCTGCATCACCCGCCCATAGTGAGCGTTGGATTGGTGCAGCACCGCGCCAGCGTGGCAGCAGTGAACCATGAACGTTGATACAGCCAAGACGCGGCATCTCCAGCACTGCTTTAGGCAGAATTAAGCCATAGGCGACGACGACCATAACATCAGCCTGCAGATCGGCGACCAGTTGCTGGTTTTCTTGTGGACGCAGGGAAACAGGTTGAAAAACGGGCAGACCTTTTTCCTCAGCCAGAACTTTAACCGGGCTGGGCATCAGTTTTTTACCGCGTCCTGCCGGTCGGTCTGGCTGGGTGAACACGCCAACGACGTTATGACCAGAAGACAACAGCGCGTCGAGATGACGCGCTGCAAAGTCAGGTGTACCCGCAAAAATAATACGTAGTGATTCTGACACGTTAGTTCTTATCCTTAAGCCCGGGCTTTCAGACGATCCAGTTTTTCAACTTTCTGACGAATACGTTGTTGTTTCAACGGTGACAGATAATCCATAAACAGTTTGCCGACCAGGTGATCCATCTCATGCTGAATACAGATGGCTAACAGACCGTCTGCTTCCAATTCAAATGGTTTACCGTCGCGGTCCAGGGCGCGAATTTTAACTTTCTCTGCGCGTGGCACTAAAGCACGTTGTTTAGGGATCGACAGGCAACCTTCTTCAATGCCTGTTTCGCCGCTTTTTTCTAAAAGCTCCGGATTGATTAACACCAGCCGTTCGTCACGGTTTTCCGAAACATCAATAACAATGATACGTTGATGGATATCAACCTGGGTTGCCGCCAGGCCAATACCTTCTTCTGCGTACATCGTCTCGAACATATCATCGACGATACGCTGAATTTCTGCATTCACTTCTTCTACCGGTTTAGCAACTTTGCGAAGCCGCTCGTCCGGAATATGTAACACTTGCAAAACTGACATAAATCTCCAGAGATGTGTTCAGGAGTTAGAAAGATTATTTCTTCTATTCTAGACAAATCCCCCTCTGATTGACAGCATCACTGACCAATCGCAAAGATTGCTAAGGCTGCTTATGGCAGGGAGATAAGGATGGTCGATACAGATATTTGGCTGCGTTTAATGAGCATCAGCAGCTTGTACGGCGATGATATGGTCCGTATAGCTCACTGGCTGGCAAAACAGTCGCATATTGATGCGGTTGTATTGCAGCAAACAGGGCTTACATTGCGGCAGGCACAACGCTTTCTTTCATTTCCGCGAAAGAGTATCGAAAGCTCACTTTGTTGGTTGGAGCAACCCAATCATCATTTAATCCCTGCGGACAGCGAATTTTATCCTCCTCAACTTCTGGCGACGACAGATTACCCCGGCGCACTGTTTGTTGAAGGAGAACTGCACGCGCTGCATTCATTTCAGCTTGCCGTAGTGGGGAGTCGGGCGCATTCATGGTATGGCGAGCGATGGGGACGATTATTTTGCGAAACTCTGGCCACGCGTGGAGTGACAATTACGAGTGGACTGGCGCGTGGAATCGATGGTGTGGCGCATAAAGCGGCCTTACAGGTAAATGGCGTCAGCATTGCTGTATTGGGGAACGGACTTAATACCATTCATCCGCGCCGCCATGCCCGACTGGCTACCAGTTTGCTTGAACATGGTGGGGCACTTGTCTCGGAATTTCCCCTCGATGTTCCACCCCTTGCTTACAATTTCCCACGAAGAAATCGCATTATCAGTGGTCTAAGTAAAGGTGTACTGGTGGTGGAAGCGGCTTTGCGCAGTGGTTCGTTGGTGACAGCACGTTGTGCGCTTGAGCAGGGGCGTGAAGTTTTTGCCTTGCCAGGACCAATAGGGAATCCGGGAAGCGAAGGGCCTCACTGGTTAATAAAACAAGGTGCGATTCTTGTGACGGAACCGGAAGAAATTCTGGAAAACTTGCAATTTGGATTGCACTGGTTGCCAGACGCCCCTGAAAATTCATTTTATTCACCAGATCAGCAAGACGTGGCATTGCCATTTCCTGAGCTCCTGGCTAACGTAGGAGATGAGGTAACACCTGTTGACGTCGTCGCTGAACGTGCCGGCCAACCTGTGCCAGAGGTAGTTACTCAACTACTCGAACTGGAGTTAGCAGGATGGATCGCAGCTGTACCCGGCGGCTATGTCCGATTGAGGAGGGCATGCCATGTTCGACGTACTAATGTATTTGTTTGAAACCTATATTCACACAGAAGCTGAGTTGCGTGTGGATCAAGACAAACTTGAACAGGATCTTACCGACGCAGGATTTGATCGAGAAGATATCTACAATGCCCTGCTTTGGCTGGAAAAGCTTGCGGATTATCAGGAAGGACTGACAGAACCGATGCAACTGGCCTCTGATCCACTCTCCATGCGTATTTATACCCCTGAGGAGTGTGAAAGACTGGATGCCAGCTGTCGTGGTTTTCTGCTTTTCCTTGAGCAAATTCAGGTGCTTAACCTTGAAATCCGTGAAATGGTGATAGAGCGAGTGCTCGCGCTGGATACCGCAGAGTTCGACCTGGAAGACCTGAAATGGGTAATCCTGATGGTGTTGTTCAATATTCCGGGCTGCGAAAATGCGTACCAGCAAATGGAAGAATTACTCTTTGAAGTGAATGAAGGTATGCTGCATTAATCATTCCTTTAATTCAGCATAAGTTGTTATGGCGAAATCAGCACTGTTCACGGTGCGTAATAATGAGTCCTGCCCAAAGTGCGGGGCTGAACTGGTTATTCGATCCGGGAAACACGGTCCGTTTCTTGGATGCTCACAGTATCCGGCGTGTGACTACGTCCGTCCTCTGAAATCTTCAGCGGATGGACATATTGTCAAAGTTCTGGAGGGGCAGGTTTGCCCTGCATGTGGCGCAAATCTGGTATTACGCCAGGGACGCTTTGGTATGTTTATTGGTTGCAGTAACTACCCTGAATGCGAACATACCGAACTTATCGATAAACCGGACGAAACAGCAATTACATGCCCCCAATGTCGGACGGGCCATCTGGTCCAGCGCCGCTCCCGTTATGGCAAAACATTTCACTCCTGTGATCGCTACCCGGAGTGTCAATTTGCCATTAACTTCAAACCCATAGCTGGAGAATGCCCTGAGTGTCATTATCCACTACTCATCGAAAAGAAAACCGCGCAGGGTGTAAAACACTTTTGTGCCAGTAAACAATGTGGAAAGCCGGTTTCGGCGGAATAATAACGTGAATAATAACCTGCAAGGAGACGCTATCGCAGCTGCGATAGATGTCCTCAATGAAGAACGTGTCATCGCCTATCCAACGGAAGCCGTTTTCGGTGTTGGGTGCGATCCTGATAGCGAAACAGCAGTGATGAGACTGTTGGAGTTAAAACAGCGTCCGGTTGATAAGGGGCTGATTTTAATCGCGGCAAATTACGAGCAGCTTAAACCCTATATTGATGACACCATGCTGACTGATGCGCAGCGTGAAACCATTTTTTCCCGCTGGCCAGGTCCTGTCACCTTTGTCTTTCCCGCGCCTGCGACAACACCGCGCTGGTTGACGGGCCGCTTTGATTCGCTTGCTGTACGAGTCACCGACCATCCGTTGGTGGTTGCTTTGTGCCAGGCTTATGGTAAACCGCTGGTTTCTACCAGTGCCAACTTGAGTGGATTGCCACCTTGTCGAACAGTAGACGAAGTTCGCGCACAATTTGGCGCGGCGTTCCCGGTTGTGCCTGGTGAAACGGGGGGGCGTTTAAATCCTTCAGAAATCCGCGATGCCCTGACGGGTGAACTGTTTCGACAGGGGTAACATAATGGAAACCTATGCTGTTTTTGGTAATCCGATAGCCCACAGCAAATCGCCATTCATTCATCAGCAATTTGCTCAGCAACTGAATATTGAACATCCCTATGGGCGCGTGTTGGCACCCATCAATGATTTCATCAACACACTGAACGCTTTCTTTAGTGCTGGTGGTAAAGGTGCGAATGTGACGGTACCTTTTAAAGAAGAGGCTTTTGCCAGAGCGGATGAGCTTACTGAACGGGCAGCGTTGGCTGGTGCTGTTAATACCCTCAAGCGGTTAGAAGATGGACGCTTGCAGGGTGACAATACCGATGGTATAGGTTTGTTAAGCGATCTGGAACGTCTGTCTTTTATCCGTCCGGGTTTACGTATTCTGCTTATCGGCGCTGGTGGAGCATCTCGCGGCGTACTACTACCACTCCTTTCCCTGGACTGTGCGGTGACAATCACTAATCGGACGGTATCCCGTGCGGAAGAGTTGGCTAAATTGTTTGCGCACACTGGCAGTATTCAGGCGTTGGGTATGGACGAACTGGAAGGTCATGAGTTTGATCTCATTATTAATGCAACATCCAGTGGCATCAGTGGTGATATTCCGGCGATCCCGTCATCGCTCATTCATCTAGGCATTTATTGCTATGACATGTTCTATCAGAAAGGAAAAACTCCTTTTCTGGCATGGTGTGAGCAGCGAGGCTCAAAGCGTAATGTTGATGGTTTAGGAATGCTGGTGGCACAGGCGGCTCATGCCTTTCTTCTCTGGCACGGTGTTCTGCCTGACGTAGAACCAGTTATAAAGCAATTGCAGGAGGAATTGTCCGCGTGAATCAGGCCATCCAGTTTCCGGACAGGGAAGAGTGGGACGAGAATAAAAAATGTGTATGTTTTCCCGCTCTCGTGAATGGTATGCAACTGACATGCGCGATCTCTGGCGAGAGTCTGGCGTATCGCTTTACTGGAGATACGCCAGAACAGTGGTTAGCGAGTTTTCGTCAGCATCGCTGGGACCTGGAAGAAGAAGCGGAAAACTTAATTCAGGAACAAAGTGAAGATGATCAAGGCTGGGTCTGGTTACCCTGATCCAGATATTCGTCCTTCCATTTCACGTAATTATTCGCGGAATAGAGTAACCCAGCCTTCTCTTCATCACTTAACGGGCGGATCTGTTTGACGGGGCTACCGAGATACAGATATCCGCTCTCCAGCCGTTTATTTTGTGGGACCAGACTACCCGCACCAATCATCACATCATCTTCTACTATTGCGCCATCAAGTAAAATTGAGCCCATCCCAACCAAAACTCGATTGCCAATGGTGCAGCCGTGGAGCATCACCTTGTGACCAACAGTGACATCTTCGCCAATGGTTAATGGGTTGCCATCTGGGTTGTACGAGGATTTATGAGTGACATGCAACATACTGCCATCCTGGATATTGGTGCGTGCTCCGATCTGTACATAATGTACATCTCCACGAATCACAACGAGCGGCCAGATCCCCACATCATCAGCCAGACGAACGTCACCAATCACGACACTGCTATCGTCGATCATTACGCGCTGACCGATTTGTGGAAAAAGATCGCGGTATGGGCGTAAAACATCAGACATACTTACCTCAGCAATAAATGATTTACTAATGACTTTGGGGGCATTATTGGCCTTGTGCAAGTCTTTTAGTATGCAAAAAAGCACCGTTTTGTGTGCGATTGCAGCAAAAAGGGTGAAAAAACAACAAACAGAAAAAAAGATCAAAAAAATACTTGTGCAAAATATTGGGATCCCTATAATGCGCCTCCGTTGAGACGACAACGTGAAACACTTCACAGGATGGTCGGAACAACGAAGAGAAAAAATCCTGAAATTCAGGGGTGACTCTGAAAGAGGAAAGCGTAATATACGCCACCTCGCGACAGTGAGCTGAAAGCCGCGTCGCAACTGCTCTTTAACAATTTATCAGACAATCTGTGTGGGCACTCGAAGATACGGATTCTTAACGTCGCAAGACGAAAAATGAATACCAAGTCTCAAGAGTGAACACGTAATTCATTACGAAGTTTAATTCTTTGAGCATCAAACTTTTAAATTGAAGAGTTTGATCATGGCTCAG
>NZ_MDGW01000354.1:0-1178 GCF_001712525.1 Shigella sp. FC1661 | reverse complement strand
GCATCCTGCTTCCGTCAACGCGCCGCCTTCTCGTTCGGCACTGAACAGCCGATCGTAACCATTAAACGCATCTGCCTGCAGGATACCCCGGAAGGGACTAAGGTGCTGCTCCGGATGTTTACCCTGATGGTCCGGTGAGTAGGCGAACCAGACCGCCGGAGGCTCTGGCGAACCGGCATTCCTGTCATCCCGGACATACGTCCAGATATATCCTGTTTTCGCCTTCTTCCTGCCCGGTGCCAGCACTTTTACTGGTGTGTCATCAGTGTGAACTTTGCGGCTGTTCATCACATAACGGTACAGAGCATCATTCAGCGGCGTCATTAACTGGCAGCACGCGTCAACCCAGTTGGAGAGTAATGCACGGCTCAGTTCGACACCCTGACGGGCAAAAATTTCACTCTGACGATACAGTGGCAGGTGTTCGCAGTATTTTCCCGTTAACACGCGGGCAAGTAACCCCGGGCCCGCGATACCACGCTCTATCGGACGGGATGGTGCCGGTGCTTCAACGATGCAGTCACATTTTGTACAGGCTTTTTTTACCCGTTCTGTGCGGATCACTTTCAGAGCGCTGCTCACCAGTTCCAGTTGTTCTGCGCTGACTTCCCCCAGATAATCCAGCTCACCGCCACACTCCGGGCAACAGCTTTCTTCTGGCTCCAGGCGATTTATTTCGCGGGGCAGATGCTCCGGTAACGGGCGACGATGACGAGACTGTCGCAACTGGCGGGGAACCTGAGGTGTACTGGCAATAGCGAACACTACCATTTGTTCTTTTTTTAAGCAGCCATCTGATGATATTTTTCCCTGAAGGCTGCCGGGGAGATATTCCCCAGACGAGAGTGACGACGCTGACGATTGTAGAAAATCTCAATGTATTCCCGTATTACTGAGATGGCTTCATCCCGGTTATTAAAACGATAGTGGCTCAGGCTCTCATTTTTCAGCGTTCCCCAGAAGCTTTCCATCGGAGCGTTGTCGTAACAGTGACCTTTACGCGACATTGATGTTTTCAGACCAGACTGCTCCTGTATGACCCGGTAATCGTATGCGCAGTACTGTGAACCTCGATCAGAGTGGTGGATTAGCCCGGCAGGTGGGCGCTGGCTCCTGAGCGCCATAAACAGGGCTTTACCTGTCAGCTCTTTTGTCATGCGCTCTCCCATGGCGTAGCC
>NZ_MDGW01000353.1:0-1203 GCF_001712525.1 Shigella sp. FC1661 | reverse complement strand
AGGCAGTTCGCCGTGACCGAGCCAAATCAGGTGTGGTGCGGTGATGTGACCTGTATCTGGACGGGTAAGCGCTGGGCGTACCTCGCCGTTGTTCTCGACCTGTTCGCAAGAAAACCAGTGGGCTGGGCCATGTCGTTCTCGCCGGACAGCAGGCTCACCATGAAAGCGCTGGAAATGGCATGGGAAACCCGTGGTAAGCCCGGCGGGGTGATGTTCCACAGCGATCAGGGCAGTCATTATACGAGCAGGCAGTTCCGGCAGTTATTGTGGCGATACCAGATCAGACAGAGTATGAGCCGGCGCGGAAACTGCTGGGATAACAGCCCAATGGAACGCTTCTTCAGGAGTCTGAAGAACGAATGGATGCCGGTGGTGGGTTACGTAAGCTTCAGCGAGGCAGCTCACGCCATAACGGACTATATCGTTGGATATTACAGCGCACTAAGACCGCACGAATATAACGGTGGGTTACCCCCAAACGAATCGGAAAATCGATACTGGAAAAACTCTAACTCGGTGGCCAGTTTTTGTTGACCACTTCACCAGAAACTGCATCAGTTTAGTACTGGGTAAATTTTTTACGCAGAAGAGCCTTACCAGACTTGTCTTGACAATGAATGTGGAAGGAATGCTTTCCGAGATCGATACCAATAAGTGTGATGTTCTGTATGATGGTCTCTCCGTTAAGGGATTCACCTTAACAGCGTACTGCTGTTAGGGTGGGGGTGACCATCTCATTATCCCCGCCTTTTTCCTGCCGGTCCCGGACAGAGCACAAAGGAAGTCGCCGCCGGCTCCGCTTTACCCGGCCATGCGGGGCATGGCCTTGTGGGTTTTCAGCTCTGTAGCCTCAGCGTCGTGTGCGGGCTGTGCCGTGCCTCCATCTTAGCCGGGCTGGCGGGGATGGGGATTTGCCCCTATATTTCCAGACATCTGTTATCACTTAACCCATTACAAGCCCGCTGCCGCAGATATTCCCGTGGCGAGCGATAACCCAGCGCACTATGCGGATGCCATTCGTTATAATGCTCGAACGCCTCTGCAAGGTTCTTTGCTGCCGTTAACCCGTCTGGTTTGGGCATGATACTGATGTAGTCACGCTTTATCGTTTTCACGAAGCTCTCTGCTATTCCGTTACTCTCCGGACTCCGCACCGCCGTGTTCTTCGGTTCAAGTCCCAACATCCGGGCGAACTGGCGTGTT
>NZ_MDGW01000352.1:0-1218 GCF_001712525.1 Shigella sp. FC1661 | reverse complement strand
CATGGCCATATCAATGATTTCTGGTGCGTACCGGGCTGAGAGGCGGTGTAAGTGAACTGTAGTTGCCATGTTTTACGGCAATGAGAGCAGAGATAGCGCTGATGTCCGGCAGTGCTTTTGCCGTTACGCACCACGCCTTCAGTAGCGGAGCAGGAAGGACATCTGATGGAAATGGAAGCCACGCAAGCACCTTAAAATCACCATCATACACTAAATCAGTAAGTTGGCAGCATTACCATTCTGGTTTATGACTTACCCTTATCGCACTACAATGGTACTCAACACCTATCAGTACAGGGAAACTACAATGATTGACCCGAAAAAAATTGAGCAAATCGCTCGCCAGGTTCACGAATCAATGCCTAAAGGAATCAGGGAGTTCGGGGAAGATGTGGAGAAAAAAATCCGCCAAACCCTACAAGCTCAGCTGACGCGCCTCGACCTTGTAAGCCGTGAAGAGTTCGACGTCCAAACGCAAGTCCTGTTACGGACTCGTGAGAAACTGGCGCTGCTTGAACAAAGAATGAGCGAACTGGAAAATCGCAGTACTGAGATTAAAAAGCAGCCAGATCCAGAGACTCTCCCCCCAACGCTGTAAACATTTGTCTTTAATGCACTGTAAATTATGAATTAATCTTCTAATTTACAGTGCTTTCTATTACCTTATCGCTTAATTCCATTCAGAATATCATCACAAAAATGAATGAGTGCAATTGAAAATATAATTGTTATGTATTTTTTTAAGTTTTACTTAATCCATATTTAGATAAACTAATTTCATAAAACCCGAAAAGTAAAATATAATATTTGAATGATTAGCAATCCTTAAATAACAGTTACTAGACTGGCCCCCTGAATCTCCAGACAACCAGTATCACTTAAATAAGTGATAGTCTTAATACTAGTTTTTAGACTAGTCATTGGAGTACAGATGATTGATGTCTTAGGGCCGGAGAAACGCAGACGGCGTACCACACAGGAAAAGATCGCAATTGTTCAGCAGAGCTTTGAACCGGGGATGACGGTCTCCCTCGTTGCCCGGCAACATGGTGTAGCAGCCAGCCAGTTATTTCTCTGGCGTAAGCAATACCAGGAAGGAAGTCTTACTGCTGTGGCCGCCGGAGAACAGGTTGTTCCTGCCTCTGAACTTGCTGCCGCCATGAAGCAGATTAAAGAACTCCAGCGCCTGCTCGGCAAGAAAACGATGGAAAATGAACT
>NZ_MDGW01000351.1:0-1225 GCF_001712525.1 Shigella sp. FC1661 | reverse complement strand
GGTGTAAGTGAACTGTAGTTGCCATGTTTTACGGCAATGAGAGCAGAGATAGCGCTGATGTCCGGCAGTGCTTTTGCCGTTACGCACCACGCCTTCAGTAGCGGAGCAGGAAGGACATCTGATGGAAATGGAAGCCACGCAAGCACCTTAAAATCACCATCATACACTAAACCAATAAGTTGGCAGCATTACCATCACTTCATTGATGGTATTTTATATGTTTAAAAAATCTGTTTTATTTGCAACACTATTATCTGGTGTTATGGCATTTTCCACCAATGCAGATGATAAAATAATTCTGAAACATATCAGCGTCTCGTCAGTATCAGCATCACCGACAGTTCTGGAGGATGCCATTGCTGATATAGCCAGAAAATATAATGCTTCATCCTGGAAAGTCACATCGATGCGAATTGATAATAATTCAACCGCAACAGCAGTATTGTATAAATAAGGATGTTCACAATGGAAAAATACCTGCACCTGTTAAGTCGGGGAGATAAAATTGGCCTGACATTGATTCGTCTGAGTATTGCAATTGTTTTTATGTGGATTGGGTTATTAAAGTTTGTCCCTTACGAGGCAGACAGCATTACACCATTCGTCGCAAACAGTCCACTAATGTCGTTCTTTTATGAACACCCGGAAGACTATAAACAGTATCTGACTCACGAAGGCGAATACAAACCAGAAGCAAGGGCATGGCAAACGGCCAATAATATCTATGGTTTTTCCAACGGTCTTGGCGTCGTGGAGGTGATTATTGCTCTGCTGGTTTTGGCTAATCCTGTCAATCGCTGGTTAGGTTTATTGGGAGGACTGTGAGGTGTACTGGCAATAGCGGACACTACCATTTGTTCTTTTTTTAAGCAGCCATCTGATGATATTTTTCCCTGAAGGCTGCCGGGGAGATATTCCCCAGACGAGAGTGACGACGCTGACGATTGTAGAAAATCTCAATGTATTCCCGTATTACTGAGATGGCTTCATCCCGGTTATTAAAACGATAGTGGCTCAGGCTCTCATTTTTCAGCGTTCCCCAGAAGCTTTCCATCGGAGCGTTGTCGTAACAGTGACCTTTACGCGACATTGATGTTTTCAGACCAGACTGCTCCTGTATGACCCGGTAATCGTATGCGCAGTACTGTGAACCTCGATCAGAGTGGTGGATTAGCCCGGCAGGTGGGCGCTGGCTCCTGAGCGCCATAAACAGGGCTTTACCTGT
>NZ_MDGW01000350.1:0-1235 GCF_001712525.1 Shigella sp. FC1661 | reverse complement strand
AGCCTGAGCCACTATCGTTTTAATAACCGGGATGAAGCCATCTCAGTAATACGGGAATACATTGAGATTTTCTACAATCGTCAGCGTCGTCACTCTCGTCTGGGGAATATCTCCCCGGCAGCCTTCAGGGAAAAATATCATCAGATGGCTGCTTAAAAAAAGAACAAATGGTAGTGTCCGCTATTGCCAGTACACCTCCCCCCTCTCTTGTCCATGTATCGACGGATGTGTTCTGGTTTTATGGAATCTGCCGGCACCTTACCGAATACGGCAAGCAACTTTTTTGATGTTGCAGATAATCTTTTTGTGTTCTTGGACTGAGGTCACTGTAATAGGCGCTGGCGAGGAATTTTTCCCACAAGCGACCGAATGTCATTGCACGATCGCGATTATTTACAGTTTCCTCATACTTTTTCCATAAAGCAGCTAAACCATCCTTGATGGCGGTTAGTGTTACAGATTCGCTGGATGTTGGTTTCCATACATAACTATATTTATTTGGGTATACATTTGGAGGTAATTTTTCGTGTTCAGGATTTTTCCTTCGTCTTCCCATCAGATCGCACCAAAATTCGGCTCTACCTCGCGTGGTGGTAAAGTTTTATTGCAGGTAAATAGATCCCGGCTGACAATCGGTTTGCCACTACGATTGGTATAGAACGGAAGCCCGTTTTCCATTAACCATTTTCGCTGGTGGCTTGCATATTTGCAGCCCGTTAATATTAGCAATTCATCTTCGGTTAAAAATAAGCTGCTCATAGCTATATCTCATAACCGCCGCTAACTATATACGGTTAGCGGCAATTAGGGTTGAACATTAAAAATCAGCCTGACTCGGGATCAGTTTTTGCCAGATAGCTGAAACGTATTTTGCCTGGTAACGAGCGTCATCAAGTGCATTATGGCGCTCACCTTCGAATGGAATAGCCGTTCTGGCATCGAAGTCTATGGCTTTCCCCAGCTCAACGATTGTGCGTACATCGCGATCGTTGTAGTAACGCCACGGGCAGGGGATCCCCTGCCGTTCGTATGAACGGCGCAAAATCGTGTTGTCGAAGTTGGTTCCATTTCCCCAGACCTGAACAAAAAATTCACCGGAGTTTTCGTCGATAAATTCCCGCAATTGTAACAGTGCAGTAAGCGTGCAGCAAGAACCGTATTGACGGGGATGTGTTATTCAGTCGGCAGTGCTACGCGCCAGGGGAGCAGTTCGCCGACCCGGTTTATCGGCCAGT
>NZ_MDGW01000349.1:0-1237 GCF_001712525.1 Shigella sp. FC1661 | reverse complement strand
AGGCAGATGGTGAAGCAGCTCACCGTTGCCGCAGTAAATGGTGGCATGGTTCGGTACCGAAGCACCAAAGCAGCACAGCAGAATATCGCCCGGCTGTGCAGAGGACAGGGGCACCCGGTAAAAGCCGGTGACCGCCATATTGTCCAGGTACAGGTTCTGGCCGTTGCGCCACCAGTCATCCTCGCGATGAAAATCCGGCATATCAATTCCCGCCAGATGGTATGCATCCCGGAACAGCGTGTAACAGTCCGTCACCCCGTGCTCAAAGCGCCGTCCTGTCAGATGTGGCACACAGCGGAATTTATGAATTTCCCCCCGGCAGACCAGCCACCAGGGCAGTGCGCTTTTTATCTGCAGCCGCCGGTCAGCCTCGCTCAGCCAGGGCAGCTCACCGGGATGACTGTGGACCAGTGCCACAATCTCCCCCTGCATCTCTGCCCGCAGCCAGTCTTCCGGTGCGATACGAAAATACGCCTCCGGCTCTGCAGAAATATTCACACAAGGGATATACCGCTCCCCCTCCGGCGTGCTTATCACGAAGCCGCACGACTCCGCAGGCGCACACCGCCGGGCATGCGCCAGAATCGCTGATTCAGTCTGTGTCATAAACCGGGATTTACTGCGAAAGTTTATTAATGGAAAGGAAACCGCCAAAATTGCCGACATTCCTGCGCAGTTCACACCCGCGCATGCACTTGCTGCATCTGTCCTTACGGATATCCGTGGTGGGTTTATCGAACTCATCCGCCACAGCCCCGCCCGTGTAACCACACTCATCAGAGCGGTAGGTCCACATACAGGTGTTCGCCAGCATGATACGACCGGGAAACAGCGCCCCGTCCGTCTCGGTCGGTGTAGCCAGCACAAACGAGGCCGTCATGGCTGTCAGCTGCGACATCTGCTCCACCACCCAGCGGTCACTCAGCTCCTGCTCCGGGTCCGCCTCCGGATTGCCCGCAACGAAATTCACCGCATCCAGAAAACGGGCATACACCCGGCGGCGGACCACCGTGGCCCCCACCAGACTCTGCAGGTCTTCCGCCATCCCGGTGACCAGACCGAACAGATTGGACACCGTCAGCGACGGTCTGGCACTGCTGCCCCGGCCGTTCATCTCAAAGCCGCTGCCGTCAATCGGGTATGCCTCATACTTACGCCCCTGCCAGGTGACCGGCTCCCCTTTTTCATTCAGCTCATTACAGAAAAAATACCGCTCACCACCCTGCACCGTCAGGTC
>NZ_MDGW01000348.1:0-1246 GCF_001712525.1 Shigella sp. FC1661 | reverse complement strand
GGTAAGCCCGGCGGGGTGATGTTCCACAGCGATCAGGGCAGTCATTATACGAGCAGGCAGTTCCGGCAGTTATTGTGGCGATACCAGATCAGACAGAGTATGAGCCGGCGCGGAAACTGCTGGGATAACAGCCCAATGGAACGCTTCTTCAGGAGTCTGAAGAACGAATGGATGCCGGTGGTGGGTTACGTAAGCTTCAGCGAGGCAGCTCACGCCATAACGGACTATATCGTTGGATATTACAGCGCACTAAGACCGCACGAATATAACGGTGGGTTACCCCCAAACGAATCGGAAAATCGATACTGGAAAAACTCTAACTCGGTGGCCAGTTTTTGTTGACCACTTCAGGGCGTATGCGAACGCTTTCGCCAGTTCTGAGTGTCGCGACAGGGTTTTCATCTTTTCACGCAGCCAGCTTTCCAGGGATTTCAGCAGCGGTTTCGTTTTCAACTGACGTTCGGCAAGGCGCTGCTCCGCCGTCATTCCCCTTATCTCTGCCTCGATGGCGTACAGTTCGCCGATCCGTTTCAGCGCTTCCTCCGTCAGGGCTGACGGGGTGCGAACGTGCACATCGTGGATTTTACGGCGGGCGTGAGCCCAACAGGCGGCTTCCGTTATCCGGCCATCCCGGTACAGCTCGTTGAACCCGGCGTATGCATCCGCCTGCAGTACACCACTGAACCCCGCAAGATGGGTCTGCGGATGGATGCCTTTTCTGTCCGGGCTGTAAGCGAACCACACCGCCGGCGCCAGCGTTGACCCGGCGTTACGGTCGTCACGAACGTAGGTCCATAACCGCCCGGTCTTCGTTTTCTTATTGCCTGGCAACAGCACCGGGACAGGCGTGTCATCAGCATGGAGCTTACCGTCAGTCAGCACATAGTCCTGAAGCGCTTCTTCCAGCGGTGACAGTAGCCGGCAGCATGCATCCACCCAGCCCGACAGCAGTGAACGACTCAGCTCCACGCCCTGGCGGCCGTACATTTCAGACTGGCGGTACAGCGGGGTGTGCTCTGCATACTTTGAGATCAGCACGCGGGCCAGCAGCCCCGGTCCTGCGATACCCCGCTCGATGGGCCGTGAAGGCGCGGGGGCCTGCACGATGGCATCGCACTGAGTACAGGCATGCTTTTCACGTACAGTCCGGATAACCCGGAAGACGCTGCGCATCAACTCCAGCTGTTCGGCGGCATCCTCACCCAGATAGCTCAGTGAGCCTCCACATTCCGGGCAGCATGACGCT
>NZ_MDGW01000347.1:0-1258 GCF_001712525.1 Shigella sp. FC1661 | reverse complement strand
CGAACAGTGGGGCTACGTCGGTGCTAAATCACGTCAGCGCTGGCTGTTTTACGCGTATGACAGGATACGGAGGAGGGTTGTGGCGCACGTCTTCGGTGAACGCACTCTGGCCACACTGGAGCGTCTTCTGAGCCTGCTGTCGGCCTTTGAGGTCGTGGTATGGATGACGGATGGCTGGCCGCTGTATGAATCACGCCTGAAGGGAAAGCTGCACGTTATCAGCAAGCGTTACACTCAGCGCATTGAGCGACATAATCTGAATCTGAGACAACATCTGGCAAGGCTGGGACGGAAGTCACTGTCGTTCTCAAAATCGGTGGAGCTGCATGACAAGGTCATCGGGCATTATCTGAACATAAAACACTATCAGTAAGTTGGCAGCATTACCTGCAATTACTGCATTGAATTTCTATCAAGGCGATGTTCCTTCTGTCATGATCCGAATCCAACCGGAAAATATGAGTCCATTCATCATAGATATTTCTACAGGAGAACATGATAATTATATCATACGAACATTAGATGTAGGCACTTTTGCACCTTTTGGTGAACAATGTACTTGCTCAGCCGTCAATAAAAAAGAGCTGGAATGTATTAAGGAGACGATTTCTAAGTATTGCGCAAAGTTCACCCAAAAAGAAGCCATCTTAACAGCCCCTACGCACTTTAATAAAACCTGCATTACTTCAGATTGTTGGCAAATTCTCTTTTTTTCACCCGATCATTTTAATAATGATTTTTATTGATTATTTATAAAGGATAAAATAATGTTCCCTGTTTCATCAATTGGTAATGATATTAGTAGTGATTTAGTCCGTCGAAAAATGAATGACCTTCCTGAAATCCCCATAGAAAATAATCTCGAAGCACTAGCACCAGGTATAGAAAAACTAAAACAGACCTCGGTGATGCTGCCAACTTACTGATTTAGTGTATGATGGTGATTTTAAGGTGCTTGCGTGGCTTCCATTTCCATCAGATGTCCTTCCTGCTCCGCTACTGAAGGCGTGGTGCGTAACGGCAAAAGCACTGCCGGACATCAGCGCTATCTCTGCTCTCATTGCCGTAAAACATGGCAACTACAGTTCACTTACACCGCCTCTCAGCCCGGTACGCACCAGAAATCATTGATATGGCCATGAATGGCGTCGGATGTCGCGCCAGTGCACGCATTATGGGCGTTGGCCTCAACACGGTTTTACGTCACTTAAAAAACTCAGGCCGCAGTCGGTAACCTCGCGCATACAACCGGGCAGTG
>NZ_MDGW01000346.1:0-1260 GCF_001712525.1 Shigella sp. FC1661 | reverse complement strand
CGAACAGTGGGGCTACGTCGGTGCTAAATCACGTCAGCGCTGGCTGTTTTACGCGTATGACAGGATACGGAGGAGGGTTGTGGCGCACGTCTTCGGTGAACGCACTCTGGCCACACTGGAGCGTCTTCTGAGCCTGCTGTCGGCCTTTGAGGTCGTGGTATGGATGACGGATGGCTGGCCGCTGTATGAATCACGCCTGAAGGGAAAGCTGCACGTTATCAGCAAGCGTTACACTCAGCGCATTGAGCGACATAATCTGAATCTGAGACAACATCTGGCAAGGCTGGGACGGAAGTCACTGTCGTTCTCAAAATCGGTGGAGCTGCATGACAAGGTCATCGGGCATTATCTGAACATAAAACACTATCAGTAAGTTGGAGTCATTACCCATGATTGAATTAAATAGGTACTATTTTCATCATTATTTGTCACGGCAAGTTGCACTTGTTTTTGCCCTGCCGGATAAATTACGCGAGTCGCACCTAAGGCCACTCCCGCTTCAGCGCGTCCGGCAACCATCATTGCCATGAACATCAGGATACCTGCCAGCAAGCAGAATGTTATTTCCTGCGATTTCCTTACATTGGCGTTTTTATTACTCACTGTCCTGTTCCTGTTATCACATTATCTGCTGAACAATTACTGATAGGTTAAAGAGAACCAGGCCTGGGCATTGGCGATGCCGCCAGTAACCCAACGCCCGGTAGCACGATATTTGGCGATGAAATGTAGCGAAGTAGAGCCTGAGTAAAGCCGTTTCCAGTTTACTGGAGGACGATTAATCGGTACGAGGTTTCCTTCATCATCAAACAACGCTACGCCAATATTGGTGGCTATCCCTGGCCCCTCTCCCACGGAAAGCACATCCGGATTTTTACCATCCGCGACACCGTGAAACGCCACACCCACACGTTCACTCACCACCGTGCTACATTCCCGTAAATGAATAACAAAAGGCACCGGTGCGCTATCTTCCCCTACCGCATGAAACCGGTTACTGCTGATTTGCCCCATATTGACCGTCATTTGTTTATCACCGGCTTCAATCCGGCAAGTTTCCGCAATAATGACGCCCTGAAATTGCATATTTCCGCCGGGCAGCGTGGTATTCCATTTATTTCCGGCCAGAGCAAACATTGGCAGCAACGACGCTAGGTGATGCTGCCAACTTACTGATTTAGTGTATGATGGTGTTTTTGAGGTGCTCCAGTGGCTTCTGTTTCTATCAGCTGTCCCTCCTGTTCAGCTACTGACGGGGTG
>NZ_MDGW01000345.1:0-1280 GCF_001712525.1 Shigella sp. FC1661 | reverse complement strand
AATGCGTATATCATTGATCATGACTCTCCATATGGATATATGACATTAACCGATCACTTTGATAATGCTATTCCACCTGTTTTTTACCATGAGCACCAATCATTTTTCTTAGATAACTTTAAAGAGGTTGTGGATGAAGTTAGCAGGTATGTGCATGGTAATCAGGGGAAAACTGATGTTCCAATATTTAACACTAAAGATATGAGGCTTGGAATTGGGTTGCATCTTATTGATTTTATAAGAAAGAGTAAAGATCAAGGATTCAGAGAGTTTTGTTATAACAAAAATATTGATCCTGTTAGTCTGGATAGAATTATAAACTTTGTGTTTCAGCTTGAGTATCATATACCAAGAATGCTAAGTACAGATAACTTCAAAAAAATAAAACTCAGAGACATATCTTTGGAGGATGCGATTAAAGCATCTAATTATGAAGAGATTAACAATAAAGTGACTGATAAAAAAATGGCTCATCAGGCCCTTGCTTATTCTTTAGGCAATAAAAAAGCTGATATAGCACTTTATTTACTATCTAAATTTAATTTTACAAAACAAGATGTCGCAGAGATGGAGAAAATGAACAACAATAGATATTGTAATCTGTATGATGTTGAATACTTACTTAGTAAAGATGGTGCCAACTATAAAGTGCTAGAATATTTTATCAATAATGGATTGGTTGATGTAAACAAAAAATTTCAAAAAGCAAATAGTGGGGACACTATGCTTGACAATGCAATGAAAAGCAAAAATCCAAAAATGATTGATTTTTTATTAAAAAATGGAGCAATATTAGGCAAACGATTTGAGATATGACCTAAAAGCTCGGCCAAATAATAATGTCGTCGATTATCGAAGTCATCATGAGTGATTCTGTCCCCACAGTGCAGCATCAGCATGACAGTGAATTGTCTGGCGTGGTCCATTTAATGAGATGGAGATGGTCCCTCTTTCCTAAATAGCTGTGCCTAATACCGCTACACTTTTGCCAGCCCATGTTTGCCTCCGGGGAATGGGCTGACGGTTCCTTCAAAATCCATTGCACGCAGTTATGTCGGAGCGGGAACTTGACTCCTGTCTTTACGGGAGTGAGGTAGCCTGAGTTTAACGGACACTCCTTCCTGAAATAGAATGGCATCAGAAGGAGCCAATAATGAGCAGAAAAACCCAACGTTACTCTACGGAGTTTAAAGCCGAAGCCGTCAAAACGGTTCCTGAAAATCAGCTTTCGATCAGTGAAGGCGCTTCCCGATTATCTGTTCCTGAAGGCACTTTAGGAC
>NZ_MDGW01000355.1:0-25663 GCF_001712525.1 Shigella sp. FC1661 | reverse complement strand
ATGTGATTGTCTGCGCTGAAATGGACGAACAGTGGGGCTACGTCGGTGCTAAATCACGTCAGCGCTGGCTGTTTTACGCGTATGACAGGATACGGAGGAGGGTTGTGGCGCACGTCTTCGGTGAACGCACTCTGGCCACACTGGAGCGTCTTCTGAGCCTGCTGTCGGCCTTTGAGGTCGTGGTATGGATGACGGATGGCTGGCCGCTGTATGAATCACGCCTGAAGGGAAAGCTGCACGTTATCAGCAAGCGTTACACTCAGCGCATTGAGCGACATAATCTGAATCTGAGACAACATCTGGCAAGGCTGGGACGGAAGTCACTGTCGTTCTCAAAATCGGTGGAGCTGCATGACAAGGTCATCGGGCATTATCTGAACATAAAACACTATCAGTAAGTTGGAGTCATTACCTAGCATGTGAATCAATTTAGAAGGTCACAAGACGTGTGATTTTAGTCTTTTCGTTTTTAACTTTTTCTGTTGCGTAACGGAAAGTCAAAAAGTGAGCAAATTCCCGTCTCGCCGTAAACAATAAACCGGCGAAATGCTCACGGTTAGAATTGTCTCATGAACGGTACGGTTATTTCATAGGGATCAAGCAAAATGAATAACAATGAACCAGATACTCTGCCTGATCCCGCGATAGGCTATATCTTCCAGAATGATATTGTGGCGTTAAAGCAGGTATTTTCACTGCCTGATATTGATTATGCCGATATTTCCCAACGCGAACAGTTGGCCGCGGCATTAAAACGCTGGCCGTTGCTGGCAGAGTTTGCGCAACAAAAGTAGGGGATTGGTGAATGGCCGTACTGGGATTGCAGGGGGTGCGGGGAGGCGTGGGGACAACAACCATCACCGCCGCATTAGCCTGGTCATTACAAATGTTGGGAGAAAATGTCCTGGTGGTCGATGCCTGCCCGGACAACTTGTTGCGCCTGTCATTTAATGTTGATTTTACCCACCGTCAGGGCTGGGCCAGAGCGATGCTGGATGGCCAGGACTGGCGTGACGCTGGGTTGCGCTACACCTCGCAGCTCGATTTGCTGCCTTTTGGTCAGTTATCCATTGAAGAACAAGAAAATCCACAGCACTGGCAAACCCGGCTGAGCGATATTTGCTCCGGCTTACAGCAACTAAAAGCCAGCGGGCGTTACCAGTGGATTTTAATCGACTTACCGCGTGATGCCTCGCAGATAACCCACCAGCTGCTGAGTTTGTGCGATCACTCGCTGGCAATCGTCAATGTGGATGCCAACTGCCATATCCGACTGCATCAGCAAGCGCTGCCGGATGGCGCACATATTTTGATTAATGACTTCCGTATTGGCAGTCAGGTTCAGGACGATATTTACCAGCTTTGGTTGCAAAGCCAGCGCCGATTACTGCCGATGCTCATTCATCGTGATGAAGCGATGGCTGAATGCCTGGCGGCTAAGCAACCAGTAGGTGAATATCGCAGTGATGCGCTGGCGGCTGAAGAGATACTGACGCTGGCGAACTGGTGCCTGTTGAACTACTCCGGGCTGAAAACGCCAGTCGGGAGTGCATCATGAGTATCCTGACCCGGTGGTTGCTTATCCCGCCGGTCAACGCGCGGCTTATCGGGCGTTATCGCGATTATCGTCGTCACGGTGCGTCGGCTTTCAGCGCGACGCTCGGCTGTTTCTGGATGATCCTGGCCTGGATTTTTATTCCGCTGGAGCACCCGCGCTGGCAGCGTATTCGCGCAGAACATAAAAACCTGTATCCGCATATCAACGCCTCGCGTCCGCGTCCGCTGGACCCGGTCCGTTATCTCATTCAAACATGCTGGTTACTGATCGGTACATCGCGCAAAGAAACGCCGAAACCGCGCAGGCGGGCATTTTCAGGTCTGCAGAATATTCGTGGACGTTACCATCAATGGATGAACGAGCTGCCTGAGCGCGTTAGCCATAAAACACAGCATCTTGATGAGAAAAAAGAGCTCGGTCATTTGAGTGCCGGGGCGCGGCGGTTGATCCTCGGTATCATCGTCACCTTCTCGCTGATTCTGGCGTTAATCTGCGTTACTCAACCGTTTAACCCGCTGGCGCAGTTTATCTTCCTGATGCTGCTGTGGGGTGTAGCGCTGATCGTACGGCGGATGCCGGGGCGCTTCTCGGCGCTAATGTTGATTGTGCTGTCGCTGACCGTTTCTTGCCGTTATATCTGGTGGCGTTACACCTCTACGCTGAACTGGGACGATCCGGTCAGCCTGGTGTGCGGGCTTATTCTGCTCTTCGCTGAAACGTACGCGTGGATTGTGCTGGTGCTCGGCTACTTCCAGGTCGTATGGCCGCTGAATCGTCAGCCGGTGCCATTGCCGAAAGATATGTCGCTGTGGCCGTCGGTGGATATCTTTGTCCCGACTTACAACGAAGATCTCAACGTGGTGAAAAATACCATTTACGCTTCGCTGGGTATCGACTGGCCGAAAGACAAACTGAACATCTGGATCCTCGATGACGGCGGCAGGGAAGAGTTTCGCCAGTTTGCGCAAAACGTGGGGGTGAAATATATCGCCCGCACCACTCATGAACATGCGAAAGCGGGCAACATCAACAATGCGCTGAAATATGCCAAAGGCGAGTTCGTATCGATTTTCGACTGCGACCACGTACCAACGCGATCGTTCCTGCAAATGACCATGGGCTGGTTCCTGAAAGAGAAACAGCTGGCGATGATGCAGACGCCGCACCACATCTTCTCGCCGGACCCGTTTGAACGCAACCTGGGGCGTTTTCGTAAAACGCCGAACGAAGGCACTCTGTTCTATGGTCTGGTGCAGGATGGCAACGATATGTGGGACGCCACTTTCTTCTGCGGTTCCTGTGCAGTAATTCGTCGCAAACCATTGGATGAAATTGGCGGTATTGCTGTCGAAACGGTAACCGAAGATGCGCACACGTCTCTGCGCCTGCACTGTCGTGGCTACACCTCTGCATATATGCGTATTCCGCAGGCGGCGGGGCTGGCGACCGAAAGTCTGTCGGCGCATATCGGTCAGCGTATTCGCTGGGCACGCGGGATGGTGCAAATCTTCCGTCTCGATAACCCGCTTACCGGTAAAGGGCTGAAATTCGCCCAGCGGCTGTGCTACGTCAACGCCATGTTCCACTTCTTGTCGGGCATTCCACGACTGATCTTCCTGACTGCGCCGCTGGCGTTCCTGCTGCTTCATGCCTACATCATCTATGCGCCAGCGTTGATGATCGCCCTGTTCGTGCTGTCGCATATGATCCATGCCAGCCTGACCAACTCGAAGATCCAGGGCAAATATCGCCACTCTTTCTGGAGTGAAATCTACGAAACGGTGCTGGCGTGGTATATCGCACCACCGACGCTGGTGGCGCTGATTAACCCGCACAAAGGCAAATTTAACGTCACCGCCAAAGGTGGACTGGTGGAAGAAGAGTACGTCGACTGGGTGATCTCGCGGCCCTACATCTTCCTTGTTCTGCTCAACCTGGTGGGTGTTGCGGTCGGCATCTGGCGCTACTTCTATGGCCCGCCAACCGAGATGCTCACCGTGGTCGTCAGTATGGTGTGGGTGTTCTACAACCTGATTGTTCTTGGCGGCGCAGTTGCGGTATCGGTAGAAAGCAAACAGGTACGCCGATCGCACCGCGTGGAGATGACGATGCCCGCGGCAATTGCCCGCGAAGATGGTCACCTCTTTTCGTGTACCGTTCAGGATTTCTCCGACGGTGGTTTGGGGATCAAGATCAACGGTCAGGCGCAGATTCTGGAAGGGCAGAAAGTGAATCTGTTGCTTAAACGCGGTCAGCAGGAATACGTCTTCCCGACCCAGGTGGCGCGCGTGATGGGTAATGAAGTTGGGCTGAAATTAATGCCGCTCACCACCCAACAACATATCGATTTTGTGCAGTGTACGTTTGCCCGTGCGGATACATGGGCGCTCTGGCAGGACAGCTACCCGGAAGATAAGCCGCTGGAAAGTCTGCTGGATATTCTGAAGCTCGGCTTCCGTGGCTACCGCCATCTGGCGGAGTTTGCGCCTTCTTCGGTGAAGGGCATATTCCGTGTGCTGACTTCTTTGGTTTCCTGGGTTGTATCGTTTATTCTGCGCCGCCCGGAGCGGAGCGAAACGGCACAACCATCGGATCAGGCTTTGGCTCAACAATGATGATAACGCGATGAAAAGAAAACTATTCTGGATTTGTGCAGTGGCTATGGGGATGAGTGCGTTCCCCTCTTTCATGACGCAGGCGACGCCAGCAACGCAACCACTGATCAATGCTGAGCCAGCTGTAGCCGCCCAGACGGAACAAAATCCGCAGGTGGGGCAAGTGATGCCGGGCGTGCAGGGCGCTGATGCGCCAGTCGTGGCGCAGAACGGTCCTTCGCGTGATGTGAAGCTGACCTTTGCGCAAATTGCGCCGCCGCCGGGCAGCATGGTGCTACGTGGCATTAACCCGAACGGCAGCATTGAGTTTGGTATGCGCAGCGATGAAGTGGTGACGAAGGCGATGCTCAACCTCGAATACATGCCATCGCCATCGTTACTGCCTGTCCAGTCGCAGTTAAAGGTTTATCTCAATGATGAGCTGATGGGCGTACTGCCAGTGACCAAAGAACAGTTGGGTAAAAAAACGCTGGCGCAAATGCCCATTAACCCACTGTTTATTACCGACTTCAACCGTGTGCGGCTGGAGTTTGTCGGCCATTATCAGGACGTGTGCGAAAACCCGGCCAGCACCACGCTTTGGCTGGATGTTGGGCGGAGCAGTGGACTGGATCTGACCTATCAGACCCTGAATGTGAAGAATGACCTGTCACACTTCCCGGTGCCATTCTTTGACCCGCGCGATAACCGTACTAACACCTTGCCGATGGTCTTTGCGGGTGCGCCGGATGTTGGGCTGCAACAAGCATCTGCCATTGTCGCCTCGTGGTTTGGTTCGCGTTCTGGCTGGCGTGGGCAGAACTTCCCGGTGCTCTATAACCAACTGCCGGATCGTAATGCCATTGTCTTTGCAACCAACGACAAACGGCCGGACTTCCTGCGCGATCATCCGGCGGTAAAAGCCCCGGTGATTGAGATGATCAACCATCCGCAGAATCCTTACGTCAAACTGCTGGTGGTGTTTGGTCGTGACGACAAAGACCTGTTGCAGGCAGCGAAAGGTATCGCTCAGGGTAACATTCTGTTCCGTGGTGAAAGCGTGGTAGTGAATGAAGTGAAACCGCTGCTACCGCGTAAGCCGTACGATGCGCCGAACTGGGTACGTACCGATCGTCCGGTCACATTTGGCGAACTGAAAACCTATGAAGAACAGTTACAATCCAGCGGTCTTGAGCCAGCAGCGATTAACGTTTCGCTAAACCTGCCGCCGGATCTCTACCTGATGCGCAGTACCGGCATTGATATGGATATTAATTACCGCTACACCATGCCGCCGGTGAAAGACAGTTCGCGGATGGATATCAGCCTGAATAACCAGTTCCTGCAATCCTTCAACCTGAGCAGCAAACAGGAGGCGAACCGCCTGCTGCTGCGGATTCCGGTATTACAAGGTTTGCTGGATGGCAAAACAGATGTCTCTATTCCGGCGCTGAAACTGGGCGCGACCAACCAGCTGCGCTTCGACTTTGAGTATATGAACCCGATGCCGGGCGGTTCGGTGGATAACTGTATTACCTTCCAGCCGGTGCAGAATCATGTGGTGATTGGTGACGACTCCACCATCGACTTCTCGAAGTATTACCACTTCATCCCGATGCCGGATCTACGCGCCTTTGCTAACGCGGGCTTCCCATTCAGCCGGATGGCGGATCTGTCGCAAACCATCACCGTGATGCCGAAAGCGCCTAACGAAGCACAGATGGAAACGTTGCTGAATACTGTTGGTTTTATCGGCGCACAGACGGGCTTCCCGGCGATTAATCTGACGGTGACCGATGATGGCAGCACCATTCAGGGCAAAGATGCCGACATCATGATCATCGGTGGTATCCCGGACAAACTGAAAGACGATAAGCAGATCGACCTATTGGTGCAGGCGACCGAAAGCTGGGTGAAAACACCGATGCGCCAGACCCCGTTCCCCGGCATTGTGCCGGACGAGAGCGATCGCGCGGCAGAAACCCGGTCAACGCTGACCTCTTCCGGTGCGATGGCGGCGGTGATTGGCTTCCAGTCGCCGTATAACGACCAGCGCAGCGTGATTGCGCTGTTGGCAGATAGCCCACGCGGTTATGAAATGCTTAACGATGCGGTGAACGATAGCGGCAAACGCGCCACCATGTTCGGTTCGGTCGCGGTGATCCGCGAGTCCGGTATCAACAGCCTACGTGTTGGCGACGTTTATTACGTAGGTCATCTGCCGTGGTTCGAGCGCGTGTGGTATGCGCTGGCAAACCATCCGATTCTGCTGGCGGCTATCAGTGTGATATTGCTGGCATGGATACTGTGGCGTCTGCTGCGAATTATTAGTCGTCGTCGTCTTAACCCGGATAACGAGTAATTGAAGATGAATGTGTTGCGTAGTGGAATCGTGACGATGCTGTTGTTGGCTGCCTTTAGTGTTCAGGCAGCCTGTACCTGGCCTGCCTGGGAGCAGTTTAAAAAGGATTACATCAGTCAGGAAGGGCGCGTCATCGACCCCAGCGACGCGCGCAAAATCACCACCTCCGAAGGGCAAAGTTACGGTATGTTCTTTGCCCTGGCGGCTAACGACCGTGCAGCTTTCGATAATATTCTCGACTGGACGCAGAACAATCTCGCTCAGGGTTCTTTAAAAGAACGTTTGCCCGCCTGGCTGTGGGGCAAGAAAGAGAACAGTAAGTGGGAAGTGCTGGACAGCAATTCGGCCTCCGATGGTGATGTCTGGATGGCCTGGTCGTTGCTGGAGGCGGGGCGTTTGTGGAAAGAGCAGCGTTATACCGACATCGGCAGCGCGTTGCTAAAACGTATCGCGCGGGAGGAAGTGGTGACGGTGCCTGGGCTGGGTTCCATGTTGTTACCGGGCAAAGTGGGTTTTGCTGAGGATAACAGCTGGCGTTTTAACCCCAGCTACCTGCCGCCGACGCTGGCGCAGTATTTCACCCGCTTTGGCGCGCCGTGGACTACGCTGCGCGAAACCAATCAACGTTTATTGCTGGAAACCGCCCCGAAAGGCTTTTCGCCAGACTGGGTGCGTTATGAGAAAGACAAAGGCTGGCAGCTAAAAGCCGAAAAAACATTGATCAGCAGCTACGACGCCATCCGCGTTTACATGTGGGTAGGCATGATGCCTGACAGCGATCCGCAGAAAGCGCGGATGCTCAACCGGTTTAAACCGATGGCGACATTCACTGAGAAAAACGGTTATCCGCCGGAAAAAGTGGATGTGGCTACGGGGAAAGCGCAGGGTAAAGGACCAGTCGGTTTTTCTGCCGCCATGCTGCCCTTTTTACAAAACCGCGATGCGCAGGCCGTTCAGCGCCAGCGCGTGGCCGATAACTTTCCCGGCAGCGATGCCTATTACAACTATGTGCTGACCCTGTTTGGACAAGGCTGGGATCAACACCGTTTCCGCTTCTCGACAAAAGGTGAGTTATTACCTGACTGGGGCCAGGAATGCGCAAATTCACACTAAACATATTCACGCTTTCCCTCGGTCTGTCCGTCATGCCGATGGTCGAGGCAGCACCAACCGCTCAGCAACAGTTGCTGGAGCAAGTTCGGTTAGGCGAAGCGACCCATCGTGAAGATCTGGTGCAACAGTCGTTATATCGCTGGAACTTATTGATCCGAATAACCCGGACGTCGTTGCCGCCCGTTTCCGTTCTTTGTTACGTCAGGGCGATATTGATGGCGCGCAAAAACAGCTCGATCGGCTGTCGCAGTTAGCGCCGAGTTCAAATGCGTATAAATCGTCGCGGACTACGATGCTACTTTCCACGCCGGATGGTCGTCAGGTACTGCAACAGGCACGATTGCAGGCGACGACCGGTCATGCAGAAGAAGCTGTGGCGAGTTACAACAAACTGTTCAACGGTGCGCCGCCGGAAGGTGACATTGCTGTCGAGTACTGGAGTACGGTGGCGAAAATTCCGGCTCGCCGTGGCGAAGCGATTAATCAGTTAAAACGCATCAATGCGGATGCACCGGGCAATACGGGCCTGCAAAACAATCTGGCGCTATTGCTGTTTAGTAGCGATCGCCGTGACGAAGGTTTTGCCGTCCTGGAACAGATGGCAAAATCGAACGCCGGGCGCGAAGGGGCCTCTAAAATCTGGTACGGGCAGATTAAAGACATGCCCGTCAGTGATGCCAGTGTGTCGGCGCTGAAAAAATATCTCTCGATCTTTAGTGATGGCGATAGCGTGGCGGCTGCGCAATCGCAACTGGCAGAACAGCAAAAACAGCTGGCCGATCCTGCTTTCCGCGCTCGTGCGCAAGGTTTAGCGGCGGTGGACTCTGGTATGGCGGGTAAAGCCATTCCCGAACTACAACAGGCGGTGCGGGCGAACCCGAAAGACAGTGAAGCTCTGGGGGCGCTGGGCCAGGCGTATTCTCAGAAAGGCGATCGCGCCAATGCAGTGGCGAATCTGGAAAAAGCCCTCGCACTGGACCCGCACAGCAGCAACAACGACAAATGGAACAGTCTGCTGAAAGTAAACCGCTACTGGCTGGCGATCCAGCAGGGCGATGCTGCGCTGAAAGCCAATAATCCTGACCGGGCAGAACGCCTGTTCCAGCAGGCGCGTAATGTCGATAACACCGACAGTTATGCAGTGCTGGGGCTGGGCGATGTGGCGATGGCGCGAAAAGATTATCCCGCCGCCGAACGTTATTATCAGCAGACCTTGCGTATGGACAGCGGCAACACTAACGCCGTGCGCGGGCTGGCAAATATTTACCGCCAGCAATCGCCAGAAAAAGCTGAAGCGTTTATCGCCTCGCTCTCTGCCAGTCAGCGGCGTAGCATTGATGATATCGAACGCAGCCTGCAAAACGACCGTCTGGCACAGCAGGCAGAGGCACTGGAAAACCAGGGCAAATGGGCGCAGGCGGCAGCACTTCAGCGGCAACGACTGGCGCTGGACCCCGGCAGCGTATGGATTACTTACCGACTTTCGCAGGATCTCTGGCAGGCCGGACAACGCAGCCAGGCCGATACGTTAATGCGCAATCTGGCGCAGCAGAAGCCGAACGACCCGGAGCAGGTTTACGCTTACGGGCTGTACCTCTCTGGTCATGACCAGGACAGAGCGGCGCTGGCGCATATCAACAGCCTGCCGCGCGCGCAGTGGAACAGCAATATTCAGGAGCTGGTTAATCGACTGCAAAGCGATCAGGTGCTGGAAACCGCTAATCGCCTGCGAGAAAGCGGCAAAGAAGCTGAAGCAGAAGCGATGCTGCGTCAGCAACCACCTTCCACGCGTATTGACCTCACGCTGGCTGACTGGGCGCAGCAGCGACGTGATTACACCGCCGCCCGCGCTGCATATCAGAATGTCCTGACGCTGGAGCCAACTAACGCCGATGCCATTCTGGGGCTGACGGAAGTGGATATTGCTGCCGGTGACACAGCGGCGGCACGTAGCCAGCTGGCGAAACTGCCCGCTACCGATAACGCCTCGCTGAACACACAGCGGCGCGTGGCGCTGGCGCAGGCGCAGCTTGGAGATACCGCAGCGGCGCAGCAGACGTTTAATAAGTTGATCCTGCAGGCAAAATCTCAGCCACCGTCGATGGAAAGCGCGATGGTGCGAAGTTTGAAGCGCAGGCGGGCGATCCAAAGCAGGCGCTGGAAACCTACAAAGACGCCATGGTCGCATCCGGTGTGACTACGACGCGTCCGCAGGATAACGACACATTCACCCGACTGACCCGTAACGACGAGAAAGATGACTGGCTGAAACGCGGCGTGCGCAGCGATGCGGCGGGCCTCTATCGCCAGCAGGATCTTAACGTCACCCTCGAGCACGATTACTGGGGTTCGAGCGGCACCGGTGGTTACTCCGATCTGAAAGCGCACACTACCATGTTGCAGGTGGATGCGCCGTATTCTGACGGGCGGATGTTCTTTCGCAGTGATTTCGTCAATATGAACGTCGGCAGTTTCTCCACTAATGCCGATGGCAAATGGGATGACAACTGGGGCACCTGTACATTACAGGACTGTAGTGGCAACCGCAGCCAGTCGGACTCCGGTGCCAGCGTGGCGGTCGGCTGGCGAAATGACGTCTGGAGCTGGGATATCGGTACCACGCCGATGGGCTTCAACGTGGTGGATGTGGTCGGCGGCATCAGTTACAGCGATGATATCGGGCCGCTGGGTTACACCGTTAACGCCCACCGTCGGCCCATCTCCAGTTCTTTGCTGGCCTTTGGTGGGCAAAAAGACTCCCCGAGCAATACCGGGAAAAAATGGGGTGGCGTACGTGCCGACGGTGTGGGGCTAAGTCTGAGCTACGATAAAGGTGAAGCAAACGGCGTCAGGGCATCGCTTAGTGGCGACCAGTTAACCGGTAAAAATGTCGAAGATAACTGGCGCGTGCGCTGGATGACGGGCTATTACTATAAGGTCATTAACCAGAACAATCGCCGCGTCACAATCGGCCTGAACAACATGATCTGGCATTACGACAAAGATCTGAGTGGCTACTCACTCGGTCAGGGCGGTTACTACAGTCCGCAGGAATACCTGTCGTTTGCTATACCGGTGATGTGGCGGGAGCGCACGGAAAACTGGTCGTGGGAGCTGGGGGCGTCTGGCTCGTGGTCGCATTCACGCACCAAAACCATGCTGCGTTATCCGCTGATGAATCTGATCCCGACCGACTGGCAGGAAGAAGCTGCGCGGCAATCCAACGATGGCGGCAGCAGTCAGGGCTTCGGCTACACGGCGCGGGCATTACTTGAACGACGTGTTACTTCCAACTGGTTTGTTGGCACGGCAATTGATATCCAGCAGGCGAAAGATTACGCACCCAGCCATTTCCTGCTCTACGTACGTTATTCCGCCGCCGGATGGCAGGGTGACATGGATTTACCGCCGCAGCCGCTGATACCTTACGCCGACTGGTAAGTTTTCAGATAGCGCCTCTCTTAATGCCGCTGCGATCGGGTATACTCGGGCGGCAATCTGGGATTTCCGGGGGGAGACAATTTGCGCGTAAGTCGCTCGTTAACAATCAAGCAGATGGCAATGGTGGCAGCCGTTGTCCTGGTGTTCGTTTTTATTTTTTGCACCGTTTTGCTGTTCCATCTGGTCCAGCAGAATCGCTATAACACGGCTACGCAACTGGAAAGCATTGCTCGCTCTGTACGCGAACCCTTATCTTCAGCTATTTTGAAAGGCGATATTCCCGAAGCGGAAGCTATTCTTGCCAGCATTAAACCGGCAGGCGTGGTCAGCCGTGCCGATGTAGTGCTGCCTAACCAGTTCCAGGCGCTGCGTAAAAGTTTTATTCCAGAGCGCCCGGTGCCGGTAATGGTTACTCGCCTGTTTGAGCTACCGGTTCAAATCTCGCTGGGCGTTTACTCGCTCGAACGTCCGGCAAACCCGCAGCCAATTGCCTATCTGGTACTACAGGCGGATTCCTTCCGTATGTATAAGTTCGTGATGAGCACCCTCTCAACGTTAGTGACCATTTACTTACTTTTGTCGCTTATCCTGACCGTCGCCATCAGCTGGTGCATTAACCGCCTGATTTTGCATCCGTTACGCAATATTGCTCGCGAACTTAACGCCATCCCAGCCCAGGAGCTTGTTGGTCACCAACTGGCATTACCGCGTCTGCATCAGGACGATGAAATCGGTATGTTGGTGCGCAGTTACAACCTCAACCAGCAATTGCTGCAGCGCCATTATGAAGAACAGAACGAAAATGCGATGCGCTTCCCGGTGTCGGATTTGCCGAACAAAGCCTTGCTGATGGAGATGCTGGAGCAGGTTGTCGCGCGTAAACAAACCACCGCGCTGATGATCATCACCTGTGAAACCCTGCGTGATACTGCGGGCGTGCTGAAAGAGGCGCAACGAGAAATTCTGCTGCTGACGCTGGTGGAAAAACTCAAATCGGTACTGTCGCCACGTATGATCCTCGCGCAGATTAGCGGTTATGACTTTGCTGTCATTGCCAACGGTGTACAGGAACCGTGGCACGCAATCACCTTAGGTCAGCAAGTGCTCACTATCATGAGCGAGCGCCTGCCGATTGAACGTATTCAACTCCGTCCGCACTGTAGCATTGGCGTGGCGATGTTCTACGGCGATCTCACCGCCGAACAGCTTTACAGTCGCGCTATTTCTGCGGCATTTACCGCTCGCCATAAAGGCAAGAATCAGATTCAGTTCTTTGATCCGCAGCAGATGGAAGCCGCCCAGAAGCGGTTGACGGAAGAGAGCGATATCCTTAATGCACTGGAAAATCATCAGTTTGCTATTTGGTTACAGCCACAGGTCGAGATGACCAGCGGTAAACTGGTCAGTGCGGAAGTGTTACTGCGTATCCAGCAACCGGATGGCAGTTGGGACCTGCCGGATGGCTTAATCGATCGCATTGAGTGCTGTGGGCTGATGGTTACCGTCGGTCACTGGGTGCTGGAAGAGTCCTGTCGATTGCTTGCAGCCTGGCAAGAGCGCGGCATTATGCTGCCCTTGTCGGTAAACCTCTCTGCGCTGCAACTGATGCACCCAAATATGGTGGCGGATATGCTGGAACTGTTAACCCGCTATCGCATTCAGCCGGGAACACTGATTCTGGAAGTGACAGAAAGCCGACGTATTGACGACCCTCATGCTGCGGTGGCAATCCTCCGTCCGCTGCGCAATGCCGGAGTTCGGGTGGCGCTGGATGATTTCGGCATGGGCTACGCAGGGCTGCGTCAGCTGCAGCATATGAAATCGTTGCCAATCGACGTACTGAAAATCGACAAAATGTTTGTTGAAGGCTTGCCGGAAGATAGCAGCATGATTGCTGCAATTATCATGCTGGCGCAGAGCCTGAACTTACAAATGATTGCCGAAGGCGTGGAGACTGAAGCACAACGCGACTGGCTGGCAAAAGCGGGCGTTGGTATTGCCCAGGGCTTCCTTTTTGCTCGCCCACTCCCTATTGAAATCTTCGAAGAGAGTTACCTGGAAGAAAAGTAGCTACCCCAAACTGATTACAAAACTTTAAAAAGTGCTGGTTTGTGCGAGCCAGCTCAAACTTTTTAACCTTTTTGTTTCAATTATGATCCAGGTACATTTCTGTGATGTTGTCTGGGTGTTATTTTAAGGCCGCAGGTACCTCATAACCTTACAAGACCTGTAGTTTTACTAAAGGACACCCTATGAAAACCTCTCTGTTTAAAAGCCTTTACTTTCAGGTCCTGACAGCGATAGCCATTGGTATTCTCCTTGGCCATTTCTATCCTGAAATAGGCGAGCAAATGAAACCGCTTGGCGACGGCTTCGTTAAGCTCATTAAGATGATCATCGCTCCTGTCATCTTTTGTACCGTCGTAACGGGCATTGCGGGCATGGAAAGCATGAAGGCGGTCGGTCGTACCGGCGCAGTCGCACTGCTTTACTTTGAAATTGTCAGTACCATCGCGCTGATTATTGGTCTTATCATCGTTAACGTCGTGCAGCCTGGTGCCGGAATGAACGTCGATCCGGCAACGCTTGATGCGAAAGCGGTAGCGGTTTACGCCGATCAGGCGAAAGACCAGGGCATTGTCGCCTTCATTATGGATGTCATCCCGGCGAGCGTCATTGGCGCATTTGCCAGCGGTAACATTCTGCAGGTGCTGCTGTTTGCCGTACTGTTTGGTTTTGCGCTCCACCGTCTGGGCAGCAAAGGCCAACTGATTTTTAACGTGATCGAAAGTTTCTCGCAGGTCATCTTCGGCATCATCAATATGATCATGCGTCTGGCACCTATTGGTGCGTTCGGGGCAATGGCGTTTACCATCGGTAAATACGGCGTCGGCACACTGGTGCAACTGGGGCAGCTGATTATCTGTTTCTATATTACCTGTATCCTGTTTGTGGTGCTGGTATTGGGTTCAATCGCTAAAGCGACTGGTTTCAGTATCTTCAAATTTATCCGCTACATCCGTGAAGAACTGCTGATTGTACTGGGGACTTCATCTTCCGAGTCGGCGCTGCCGCGTATGCTCGACAAGATGGAGAAACTCGGCTGCCGCAAATCGGTGGTGGGGCTGGTCATCCCGACAGGCTACTCGTTTAACCTTGATGGCACATCGATATACCTGACAATGGCGGCGGTGTTTATCGCCCAGGCCACTAACAGTCAGATGGATATCGTCCACCAAATCACGCTGTTAATCGTGTTGCTGCTTTCTTCTAAAGGGGCGGCAGGGGTAACGGGTAGTGGCTTTATCGTGCTGGCGGCGACGCTCTCTGCGGTGGGCCATTTGCCGGTAGCGGGTCTGGCGCTGATCCTCGGTATCGACCGCTTTATGTCAGAAGCTCGTGCGCTGACTAACCTGGTCGGTAACGGCGTAGCGACCATTGTCGTTGCTAAGTGGGTGAAAGAACTGGACCACAAAAAACTGGACGATGTGCTGAATAATCGTGCGCCGGATGGCAAAACGCACGAATTATCCTCTTAATCTCACCACTTATGCCCGCACTCCCTTCCCCGAGTGCGGGTGTTTGCGCATAATTGACCCCTGTGCCTGAACTTACCACCTGGGTGAGTTCAGGTTTATTTCACTTCTTCCGTGACATTTTCATGTTCTTGCGGTCTAACACGAAGTGTTTTTAACGTCATTTAGACTGACTGACAACGGGCAGTTTTTTTATTACCAGGATAGTTGATCAGGGGTTCACATGCAGGGCACAAAAATTCGACTTTTAGCGGGCGGTTTGCTGATGATGGCCACTGCTGGCTATGTGCAGGCAGATGCGCTCCAGCCTGATCCAGCATGGCAACAGGGGACGCTTTCCAACGGTTTACAGTGGCAAGTGCTGACCACCCCCCAGCGTCCCAGCGATCGTGTTGAAATTCGCCTGCTGGTTAATACCGGTTCGCTCGCCGAAAGTACACAACAGAGCGGTTACAGTCACGCCATCCCTCGTATTGCGCTAACGCAAAGCGGTGGCCTTGACGCAGCACAGGCGCGTTCATTGTGGCAGCAGGGGATCGACCCTAAACGCCCGATGCCGCCGGTAATTGTCTCTTATGACACCACGCTGTTTAATCTGAGTTTGCCCAATAACCGTAACGATTTGCTGAAAGAAGCGCTCTCTTATCTGGCAAATGCCACTGGCAAATTGACCATCACACCAGAAACCATCAACCACGCGCTGCAAAGTCAGGACATGGTGGCAACCTGGCCTGCCGATACTAAAGAGGGCTGGTGGCGCTATCGTCTGAAAGGGTCAACCTTGTTAGGTCACGATCCTGCCGATCCGCTGAAACAACCCGTTGAAGCGGAAAAAATTAAAGATTTCTATCAGAAATGGTACACCCCGGATGCAATGACGCTACTGGTGGTGGGAAACGTGGATGCGCGCTCGGTTGTCGACCAAATCAACAAAACGTTTGGCGAACTGAAAGGCAAACGTGAAACGCCAGCTCCGGTGCCGACGCTTTCTCCGCTGCGTGCGGAAGCGGTGAGTATTATGACTGACGCGGTGCGTCAGGACCGGTTATCTATCATGTGGGATACGCCGTGGCAGCCGATTCGTGAAGCAGCCGCACTGCTGCGCTACTGGCGTGCGGACCTAGCCCGCGAGGCGCTGTTCTGGCATGTTCAGCAAGCGTTAAGCGCCAGTAACAGCAAAGACATCGGTCTTGGATTTGACTGCCGTGTGCTGTATCTGCGTGCGCAGTGTGCCATCAACATCGAATCACCAAACGACAAGCTGAACAGCAACCTTAATCTGGTGGCGCGTGAACTGGCGAAGGTTCGCGATAAAGGTCTGCCGGAAGAAGAGTTCAATGCGTTAGTGGCGCAAAAGAAACTGGAGCTGCAGAAACTGTTTGCCGCCTATGCGCGGGCTGATACCGATATTCTGATGGGTCAGCGGATGCGTTCGTTGCAAAATCAGGTCGTCGATATCGCGCCGGAGCAGTATCAGAAACTGCGGCAGGATTTCCTTAACAGCCTGACGGTGGAGATGTTAAATCAGGATCTGCGTCAGCAGTTGTCGAATGATATGGCGTTAATACTGCTGCAGCCGAAAGGCGAGCCGGAATTTAACATGAAAGCGTTGCAGGCGGCCTGGGATCAAATCATGGCCCCATCGACTGCTGCTGCCGCCACCTCTGTCGCCACGGATGACGTACATCCTGAAGTGACGGATATTCCACCTGCACAGTAATGCCTGATGGTGATGAGTTAGCACAACCATCAGGTATTTATGGATGAGCTGGATAGAGGGGTAACACTTTATCCAGCCTTTTGCATATGCTGCGTTTACGCTGGCATCGCCTCACGCGGGATAATCGCGCCGCGATACTGAATAACGGTACTTGCGGTCAGGTGCCCGCGTTTCGCCGCGTTTTCCGCACTGCCGCCCGTCAAACGTACCGCCAGATAACCGGCGCTGAAAGAGTCGCCAGCTGCGGTGGTATCGATCACTTTTTCTTTCGGCAGTTTCACCGCCGGAACATCCACTAACCCTTCGCCAGCAATGGACACCAGGCAAGAATCCGCCCCGCGTTTCACCACCACTTCTTTCACGCCCGCGTTATGGGTGCGCGCAATGACGTCTTCCACCGGCTGTTGACCCCACAGCGCGTCTTCATCGTCCAGCGTCAGGAAGGCGATATCCGTGCATTCCAGCATTTGTTGGTACACCTGCTGTGTCTCTTCTTTGCTGGCCCACAGGCGCGGACGATAGTTATTGTCGAAAATCACTTTTCCGCCGTTGGCGCGGCATTCGCGCAGCAGGGAAAGCAGCTTTTCGCGGCTGGTCGGGCTTAAGATCGCCAGGCTAATCCCGCTCAGGTAGAGATAATCGAAATTCGCCAGCTCTTCGCAAATCGCCGCAGACGGCTCACTCTCCAGCCAGAATTTGGCGGCGGCTTCGTTCCGCCAGTAGTAGAACGTACGCTCGCCGGTGCTGTCGGTTTCAATGTAGTAAAGGCCCGGCAGACGGTTTTCCATCCGTTGGGTCAGGGAAATATCAACGTTCTCGCCGTGCCAGGCGTCCAGCATCTGCTGGCTAAAACTGTCCGTTCCCAGCGCCGTTACGTAATGAACGGTTAATGCCGCAGGATCGACCTGACGGGCGATATAGACGGAAGTGTTCAGGGTATCGCCGCCGAAACCGCGCTTAACGTCCGCGCCTTTCTCGGAAAGCTCAATCATGCATTCGCCAATCACGGCAATCTTTTTGGACATAGTCGTGAACCTGATCTGTAAAAAATTAGCGTTAGTTTGCGCTGTGGTGGTTTGCTGGTCAACAATATTAAAACAGTGTTCCATTATTTTTTTGAGCCAGAACGTATTCCTGAAAGATTCCGTTGTGGAGTGAGGAAATTTACCCCGGCCAGGCGGTAAAGTTCTGCCCTTACGCGCCGATAATCTTTGTCGAGTCCGGGCAGCATCACTTTTAAACACAGGACATCTTTGATGATAAGGCAGGTTATCCAGCGAATAAGCAACCCTGAAGCAAGCATCGAGAGCTTGCAGGAACGGCGTTTTTGGTTGCAGTGTGAGCGTGCTTACACCTGGCAGCCGATCTATCAAACATGCGGGCGGTTAATGGCCGTGGAGCTATTAACGGTGGTCACGCATCCCTTGAACCCTTCGCAACGCCTGCCGCCGGATCGCTATTTTACTGAAATCACCGTCAGCCATCGGATGGAGGTTGTGAAAGAGCAGATTGATTTGCTGGCGCAAAAAGCCGACTTCTTTATAGAGCACGGCCTGCTGGCATCGGTCAATATTGATGGCCCTACGCTCATCGCCCTGCGTCAGCAACCAAAAATCCTGCGCCAAATTGAGCGTCTTCCCTGGCTGCGTTTCGAACTGGTGGAGCATATCCGTCTGCCGAAAGATTCAACCTTTGCCTCGATGTGTGAATTTGGCCCGCTGTGGCTGGGTGATTTTGGTACCGGGATGGCAAATTTCTCTGCACTAAGTGAAGTGCGTTATGACTACATCAAAATCGCGCGAGAACTGTTTGTGATGCTGCGTCAGTCGCCGGAAGGACGCACACTCTTTTCTCAGCTTTTACATCTAATGAATCGCTATTGTCGCGGGGTGATTGTTGAGGGCGTAGAAACGCCGGAAGAGTGGCGTGATGTACAGAACTCGCCCGCATTCGCCGCACAAGGCTGGTTTCTTTCACGCCCGGCACCGATAGAAACGCTGAATACGGCGGTTCTGGCGCTATAAGCTGCCTCATTTTCCGCCTGGCTGGACTATCTTTAGGACTGGCACAGGAAGAATATGAGGAAGCGAACGATGAGCAAGGCAGGCAAAATAACCGCTGCGATTTCAGGGGCTTTCTTGTTGTTGATTGTCGTGGCGATCATTTTGATTGCAACTTTGACTGGAATCGACTCAAACCGACCATCAACCAGAAAGTCTCTGCGGAGTTGAATCGTCCGTTCGCTATCCGTGGCGATCTGGGCGTGGTGTGGGAGCGGCAAAAACAAGAAACTGGCTGGCGCAGCTGGGTGCCGTGGCCTCATGTACATGCAGAAGACATCATTCTTGGCAATCCACCGGATATTCCCGAAGTCACGATGGTGCATTTGCCGCGAGTAGAGGCAACGCTGGCACCGCTGGCGCTGCTGACCAAAACGGTCTGGCTGCCGTGGATCAAGCTCGAAAAGCCCGACGCGCGCCTGATTCGCCTCTCCGAAAAGAACAATAACTGGACGTTTAATCTCGCCAACGATGATAACAAAGACGCGAATGCAAAGCCGTCGGCATGGTCGTTTCGGCTGGATAATATTCTTTTCGATCAAGGGCGGATCGCCATTGATGACAAAGTAAGCAAAGCGGATCTGGAAATTTTTGTTGATCCGTTAGGCAAGCCGCTGCCGTTCAGCGAAGTTACTGGATCGAAAGGTAAAGCGGATAAAGAAAAGGTGGGCGATTACGTTTTTGGCCTGAAGGCGCAGGGACGTTATAACGGTGAACCGCTCACGGGTACGGGAAAAATAGGCGGTATGCTGGCGCTGCGTGGCGAAGGGACGCCGTTTCCGGTACAGGCTGATTTCCGTTCAGGTAATACCCGTGTTGCTTTTGATGGCGTCGTGAATGACCCAATGAAGATGGGCGGTGTCGATTTACGGCTTAAATTTTCTGGCGATTCACTGGGTGATCTCTATGAACTGACGGGCGTTCTGCTGCCCGATACCCCGCCGTTTGAAACGGATGGTCGGCTGGTAGCGAAAATCGACACTGAAAAATCGTCGGTCTTTGATTATCGCGGTTTTAATGGACGAATTGGCGATAGCGATATCCACGGTTCTCTGGTCTACACCACCGGAAAGCCACGACCAAAACTGGAAGGTGATGTCGAGTCGCGGCAATTGCGGCTGGCGGACCTGGGACCGTTGATTGGCGTTGATTCGGGGAAAGGGGCAGAAAAGTCGAAACGGTCTGAACAGAAGAAGGGCGAAAAAAGCGTTCAGCCTGCGGGCAAAGTGCTGCCTTATGACCGCTTCGAAACCGATAAATGGGACGTTATGGATGCCGATGTTCGCTTCAAAGGCCGACGTATCGAGCATGGCAGTAGCCTGCCGATTAGCGATCTTTCTACTCATATCATCCTCAAAAATGCTGACCTGCGCCTGCAACCGCTGAAATTTGGCATGGCGGGCGGCAGCATTGCGGCGAATATCCATCTGGAAGGCGATAAAAAGCCGATGCAGGGGCGGGCAGATATTCAGGCTCGTCGACTGAAACTGAAAGAACTGATGCCCGATGTGGAACTGATGCAGAAGACGCTGGGGGAAATGAACGGTGACGCGGAACTACGCGGTAGCGGTAACTCGGTGGCGGCGCTTTTAGGCAACAGTAACGGCAACCTGAAACTGTTGATGAATGACGGGCTGGTGAGCCGCAACCTGATGGAGATTGTTGGGCTGAATGTCGGCAACTACATTGTCGGTGCGATATTTGGTGACGATGAGGTGCGGGTGAACTGCGCGGCGGCGAATCTGAATATTGCCAACGGCGTAGCGCGCCCGCAGATTTTTGCTTTCGATACTGAGAACGCGTTGATTAATGTTACCGGCACGGCAAGTTTTGCTTCGGAACAGCTGGATTTGACTATTGATCCGGAGAGTAAAGGGATTCGGATTATCACACTGCGTTCGCCGCTGTATGTGCGTGGGACGTTTAAAAATCCGCAGGCTGGGGTGAAAGCCGGACCGCTGATTGCCCGTGGTGCCGTTGCGGCGGCACTGGCAACGCTGGTAACACCGGCGGCGGCGTTATTGGCACTGATCTCACCTTCCGAAGGGGAGGCTAATCAGTGTCGGACGATATTGTCGCAGATGAAGAAGTGATGAGGTTGGATTGTGTTTGCTGGTGAGTTCGGGAGCAGCGTGTTCCCCTCACCCTAATCCTCTCCCCAAAGGGGCGAGGGGACTGTTTTGTGCGTGTTGAAACAACGAGTACCGCTTTTCCGTTCACTTTCTGGGGGAGGGCTGTTATGTTCGCGATATAACATCTCGCTCCGCTTTTCTCCCTCTCCCTTTCAGGGAGAGGGCTGGGGTGAGGGTGGCTGCCCACACGATACTTACAACGACTGATGTCGCGTCTCATGGGTCAGCAGCAGGGCGATTAACGTCAAGCCAGCCATCGCCGCCAGATATAACCCCACCGCACCTAACCCGTAGTTAGTCTGCAACCAGGCTGCGATATACGGCGCAACGGAAGCCCCGAGAATCGACGATACGTTGTAAGAGAACGATGCTCCGGTGTAACGCACTTCTGTCGGGAACAGCTCTGGTAACAGCGCGCCCATCGGACCGAAGGTCAGCCCCATCAGACTTAACCCCAGCAGCAGGAAGGCAAAAACCAGAATCGGGTTGCCAGAACCGAGCAAAGGGTTAAAGGCGAATAGCGCGAATAGGATGATCAGCGTGGTGATGATTACCATGCTTTTACGGCGACCAAAGGCATCAGCCAGTAATCCAGCGACTGGCACCATCACGCCAAAACCAATAACTGCCATCATCAACATCCACAACACTTCGTTACGCGGCAGGCCAAGCCCAACTGGCGCGGCGGCGGTACTAAAGGTCATAGAGTAGACCGTCATGATGTAAAACAGCGTATAGGTTGCCAGCATAATGAACGTACCCAGTACGGTTACGCGAACATGTTTGGTCAGCAGCGTACCCAGCGGGATCTTCACCTGTTTTTTCGCTTTAGCGACTTTCTCAAACACCGGCGACTCATGCAGCGACACGCGAACATACAGGCCGATAATGACCAGCACCGCCGAGAAGATAAATGGCACACGCCAGCCCCAGCTCATAAACTGCTCGTCGGTCAGTAGCCAGGAAAGCAGCAAGAAAGTGCCGTTGGCAAAGAAGAAGCCAATCGGTGCGCCCAGCTGCGGGAAGGAGCCGTACAATGCACGTTTGCGCGGTGGGGCGTTTTCAGTCGCCAGCAGCGCCGCGCCGCCCCATTCACCACCTAAGCCCAGACCCTGACCAAATCGAGCCAGCGCCAGCAGCAGCGGGGCGAAAATACCAATCGTGGCATAGCCTGGCAGCAGACCAATCACCACGGTCGAAATCCCCATCGTTAGCAACGAGGCGACCAGCGTCGCTTTACGCCCAACGCGATCGCCAAAATGACCAAAAACGGCAGAGCCAATGGGGCGCGCGACGAAGGCGATGGCGAAGGTGGCGAGCGACTGTAGCGTTGCTGCCGTAGGATCGCCCTGCGGGAAGAAGATATGCGGAAACACAATAACGGCCGCAGTGGCGTAAATGTAAAAGTCGAAGAACTCAATGGCTGTGCCAATGAGAGAGGCGACAAGGACTTTATTACGCGAGTTGATCGGCGTGTATTCTTGCTCGTGGTCGAGTGTTGTGGCTGTTGCTTGCATAATCTTTTCTTATTTTTTGGCTAACGAATAGCCATATTACGCACAGCAAAAGTGATATTTCAATGTGTAACAAATCGCGGGAATGGTCAAAAACCAGGCAAAAAGGGGATAATGTTTAGGCCAGTGATTTTTCTTCTATGAAATGCTTCACATAACTTTATAAATAGTGGATAAAACTGGTTTCAGGTTAAATAAAAGTTACCAACTGGATTTATATGCTGGGGTTATGAGTTAGAATGAAATTGTTTGCTCCTAAATAGATGGCTGAAGAGGCTCTGGGGACGAGTTTCAAGAGGTTATGTGCGCATTATAGCCGGATGTGATGCTGGCGCATCTTATCCGGCCTACGGGGAGCCAGGCCGAATAAAATCGTATGCCGGATAAGGCGTTTACGCCGCATCCGGCCTATTTTAAGGCTGCGTTTTCCCTGGCATTCGCGGGTCGTCTTTATATTCGGCGGTGGCAATCCACGCCGCGCAAAACAGCGTCAAACGGGCGAAGAAGTAGAAAAATGCCATCAGCCCCAGCACGGAACCAAATGCTGCGCCAGAGGGGGATTTCATCAGCGATGGCAGGGTGTAGGTCATCACGATTTTAATCACTTCAAAACCAATAGCAGCCAGAAATGTTCCGCGAATCACGGCTTTTTTGCGCGGACGGTGGCGCGGCAACCGCCAGAAGATCCAGAAGAAAAGCAGATAGTTGGCGAAGATGGAAATCGCCAGGCCAATCAATCGCCACGTCGGTTTCAGCCACTCAATGCTGTTCAGGTGCAGGGCGCTAATAATCATTTGCTGCGCCGAACCGGCAACCGAGGTGATCGAAAGCGTCACAATCAGCGCAATCAACAAACCAATCAGTGAAATAAAATCACGCAGATATTTTACCCAGAACTTCTCCTGATCTTGCGGCGAGCGTTCCCAGACATCGCGCGACTGGGCACGAATCGCTTCACGCAGGTTACCCATCCAGTTGATGCCGGAATAAAGTGCCACCGCCAGGCCGACAAGCCCTACAGTCGTACGCTGCTGAACGGCGGTGTTGATGGTGTTTTTCAACGTGGCGGCTAGTGTCGGATCGCTGATGTTTTGCAGAATTTTGTCGAAGATATCCTGTAGCAACATCGGATGGGAGGCCAGCACAAAGCCCCCTGCGGCAAACGACACCATCAAAATCGGGATCATCGACAAAAATGAGAAATAGGTGATAGCCGCACCAAACTGGTTACCCAGCCGATCGTTAAAGCGTTCTGTCGCGCGAATCAGGTGCGCAATAACCGGTTGGCGTTGGACTTTTTCGGCAGTGGTGGTGACGGTTTCCAGCGCCTGGCTAACTTTGCCGCCTTTCTCGCTATTATCCAACTGCTTAATCGGCTCGTGCTCCAGATCCTGGGTGGGACGTTTGATCTCGTTTTCCTGCGTCATCCGCTCTTTTGTCCTTCTGTCGTGGTCATTCTTAAAAAGTATAGTCGGTCAGTCCAGGTGCTCTTTCATTACGCCAGCCAGCCACTGCATAAACAGGTTTACACGCCGGGAAAGCTCCCGACGCTGCGGGTAAACCAGCGAAAGGGAGAGCGGCTCGGCACGGTAGCCAGGTAATACTTCAATAAGCCGCCCGGCACGCAGGGCTTCGCGCACGGCAATGCGCGGGATCTGAATAATCCCCAGACCGGCAAGACCGGCGGCGAGATAGTTTTCGCTACTATTTACCGTCAACATGCCGCCAGACTTAAACCACTGGACGCCATTAACGCTGGCAACCTCAAAACCTAACGGATGTACACCCAGGTGCGGTGTATAACGCACTATTGCGTGTGAAGTCAGATCATCGGGGCTTTGCGGATAACCAAAGCGCGTCAGATAGTGCGGACTGGCACAGTTGACCATGGTCAGTTTGCCGAGGGGACGGGCGATAACGCCATCTTCCGGTAACGCGCCAGTGCGTATCACGCAATCAAAACCATCATGAAGAATATCTACCGGACGGTCATGGCTACTCAGTTCCAGCTCAATTCCCGGATGCAGATAGAGAAATTCCGACAGGCGCGGCAGTAACAGGTTTTTCGCGATTCCTGGCGGGATGTCGATGCGTAATTTACCGCTGATACTGGTGGCATCCTGTTGAAACAGACCGTCCAGTTCGTTGAGATTACTCAACACATCTTTTGCCCGTTGATAATAGGTCATGCCTTCTGGCGTGAGTTTGACCCGTCGCGTGGTGCGCTGGAGAAGCTGGGTGCCAAGTTGATGTTCCAGTGCCTGTATCTGGCGCGAAACACTTCCCTTTGGCAAAGCAAAGAAATCCGCTGCGCGGGAAAAACTTTCCAGCTCCGCGACTTTGATGAACAACTGCATTGCGTGAATTTTATCCATTTCTTTGACCGATTGCTGTTCACAGCGAAACAGTAACGCGCATATCGCATTGTTTATTGTTTTTTCTAACCTCTAATGCCGGGTTTCACAATGTTGTCATGACGAATGTGGCGATTTCTCAGCAGGAAAAGGGCGGAATAGCTTTATGAGAAAGGTGAATCCCCTTAAACAGAGCGTATTTTTCAGTGATTCCCTTTAAAGTGAATAGAGGACGTATTGGCTATTTGTGCTTATTTTTGTCTCATTGCCATTTGTTATTTTGGCTTGTAGTCGCGGAATTTCATTTTTAATTGCATGCGTACTAACCACCAATATAAGGAAATCCTCAAAATTGTTTTAAATAGTGCCCTCGACATGTAATTTCAGGCGTTTAGCTGTAACTATTTATATCGGTAACTATTTTCTACGCGTCATCTCTGTAGAATGGCCACCGCCAAATGGCGAATTCTTATTTTTTCTCGCGGGTAATACCCTTCCACTACTTAAGTCTTTTTAACATATTCAGGTGGAGATTCAGTTATGCAAATAGTCATGTTTGACAGGCAGTCAATATTTATTCATGGAATGAAAATCAGTTTACAGCAGCGTATTCCAGGGGTGAGTATTCAGGGGGCCAGTCAGGCAGACGAGTTATGGCAAAAGCTGGAAAGTTACCCTGAAGCCTTAGTTATGCTCGATGGCGATCAGGATGGTGAGTTTTGCTACTGGTTGCTGCAAAAAACCGTGGTGCAGTTTCCTGAGGTTAAGGTGTTAATCACGGCGACGGATTGCAATAAACGGTGGTTACAGGAAGTTATCCATTTTAATGTGCTGGCCATTGTGCCTCGTGATTCAACCGTCGAGACATTTGCGTTGGCGGTAAATAGTGCGGCGATGGGGATGATGTTTCTGCCTGGAGACTGGCGGACGACGCCGGAAAAGGACATTAAAGATCTCAAATCGTTAAGCGCCCGCCAGCGGGAGATTTTAACCATGTTAGCGGCGGGCGAGTCAAATAAGGAGATCGGCAGAGCGCTGAATATCAGTACCGGAACGGTAAAAGCGCATCTGGAATCCCTGTATCGCCGTCTGGAAGTGAAAAATCGCACCCAGGCGGCAATGATGTTAAATATCTCCTCCTGAAGTAATGCCGATCAGTTAAGGATCAGTTGACCGATCCAGTGGCTGTGTAAGAATCCGGAAACGCTCACTTGTTTCCGGATTTTTTTATGCACATTGGACAGGCTCTTGATCTGGTATCCCGTTACGATTCTCTGCG
>NZ_MDGW01000343.1:0-1299 GCF_001712525.1 Shigella sp. FC1661 | reverse complement strand
TTTTCAACCTCAAAATGGTCATACACCATACGCAACCGCGATTTTCATCGCAATTGCATGAATTAAAAGGTAAAAACTGAAGTTCCCGTTTATTTATGTAATACGCAACGTATTACAACCACCTGTAATCACATGAAAATAAAGAAATAAGATGTAATACCGGCGTATTACACGTACGCGGGTAAGCGAAAAAGCTATAACGCTTCCCGGCCGACAGGCGGTCCAAAATCCACCGGGGCGTGCAGGTTCTCTTCAGTAACCTGCGCCATTAAATCAAAAAGATCATATTTGCCGGGAAGCTGCGTATCAGTCGAATCCAGTTGTTCATCATATTCAGATGGCATGGGGTGATATCCAGTAGCGGAGAGGTTGTTAGCGGGTTTCGGGGCACAGCCCTGAACCAGTCACGTAGCGCTAGCGGAGTGTACAGTGGCTGAATATGTTACGGCGGAGTAGCACCTAATGAAAGTGCTTCATGTGACAGGGGAAAATGCAGCTACAGGGCGTAAGGGAGAAAATGGGAGTTACGGTGATATGACGCCTCCTCGCTCACTCGGTCGCTACGCTCCTGCCGTGAGGCTGCGGCGGGCGTTACCTGCTCACGAATGACAAGATAAAGAGATGGCACTCAAGTCAGGAAAGGCCGGAAAAAGGATGCGGCGCTGCCGCTTTTCCATAGGCTCCGCCCCCCTGACAAGCATCACGAAATCTGACGCTCAAATCAGTGGTGGCGAAACCCGACAGGACTATAAAGATACCAGGCGTTTCCCCCTGATGGCTCCCTCGTGCGCTCTCCTGTTCCTGCCTTTCGGTTTACCGGTGTCATTCCGCTGTTATGGCCGCGTTTATCTCATTCCACGCCTGACACTCAGTTCCGGGTAGGCAGTTCGCTCCAAGCTGGACTGTATGCACGAACCCCCCGTTCAGTCCGACCGCTGCGCCTTGTCCGGTAACTATCATCTTGAGTCCAACCCGGAAAGACATGCAAAAGCGCCACTGGCAGCAGCCACTGGTAACTGATTTAGAGGAGTTAGTCTTGAAGTTATGCGCCGGTTAAGGCTAAACTGAAAGGACAAGTTTTGGTGACTGCGCTCCTCCAAGCCAGTTACCTCGGTTCAAAGAGTTGGTAGCTCTGAGAACCTTCGAAAAACCGCCCTGCAAGGCGGTTTTTTCGTTTCGTGGTCAAGAGATTACGACGCTCGCTTAAGGATCTCAAGAAGATCTGCCCGTATCCTTTCAAAATCCTTCTTAAAAAGAAAATCGCGTGCAAAATAGTTTCGGTAATACGATGCTTTTTTT
>NZ_MDGW01000342.1:0-1301 GCF_001712525.1 Shigella sp. FC1661 | reverse complement strand
GATGTCACCGGGTCTGGTGGGGCGCTGGTAACCGCTAATAGGGGTCAGGTCAGGCACTTTTGCCGGGACCGTCTGTAACGTGGATGCCGGTACCTGCTCCCCGTGGTTATCTGGTTAACCCATATACAAGGGAGACAGAATGACCGAATCCAGCGATTACGAATCCGTCCAGGTCTTTATCGGCGTTGATGTCGGTAAAGATACGCATCACGCTGTTGCCATTAATCGTTCAGGTAAACGCCTGTTCGATAAAGCATTACCCAACGACGAAAACAAACTCAGGTCGCTAATATCTGACCTGAAACAACATGGTCAGATACTGCTGGTTGTTGATCAGCCAGCTACCATCGGTGCGTTACCTGTCGCCGTTGCCCGCTCAGAAGGAGTCCTTGTCGGATACCTCCCTGGACTGGCCATGCGCCGCATAGCCGACTTACACGCCGGTGAAGCTAAAACTGATGCTCGTGACGCTGCCATCATTGCCGAAGCTGCCCGTACCCTGCCTCACGCGCTACGCACGCTGAAACTGGCTGACGAGCAAATCGCCGAACTCTCCATGCTCTGCGGCTTCGATGATGATCTTGCCGCACAGACAACGCAGGCCAGCAACCGTATCCGCGGCCTTCTGACCCAGATACATCCGGCACTGGAGCGCGTTCTCGGTCCGAGACTTGAGCACCCGGCGGTACTCGATCTTCTCCAGCGATATCCCTCACCAGAAAAACTCGCTTCGCTGGGTGAGAAGAAGCTGGCAGCCCAGCTCTGCAAACTTGCGCCTCGTCTGGGTAAACGCCTTGCAGCAGACATAGCTCAGGCACTGGCCGAACAAACCGTCGTCGTTCCCGGCACGAATGCCGCTGCCGTAGTACTGCCACGTCTGGCACTCCAGCTCATCACGCTGCGTAAGCAAAGAGACGAGGTGGCGCTTGAGGTAGAACAGCGAGTTCTTGCTCACCCTCTTTACCCGGTCCTGACCAGTATGCCCGGAGTCGGTGTCAGGACCGCAGCCAGACTCCTCACCGAGGTCGCCTGCCGCGCCTTCGCCTCTGCCGCACATCTCGCTGCTTATGCTGGCCTTGCGCCGGTAACTCGGCGATCCGGCTCGTCAATACGCGGTGAGCATCCCTCGCGACGGGGTAATAAAGCTCTCAAACGGGCGTTGTTCCTGTCGGCCTTCGCCGCGCTCAGGGATCCGCTCTCCAGGGCTTACTACACCCGCAAAATGAGTCAGGGAAAACGACACAATCAGGCGCTTATCGCCCTGGCGAGACGACGCTGCGACGTTCTGTTCGCCATGATGC
>NZ_MDGW01000341.1:0-1323 GCF_001712525.1 Shigella sp. FC1661 | reverse complement strand
AAAACGTCCGTTGCTCCCCTCGTGATAACGCACGCCCCATGTCTTCGCGTTCAGTTTCCGCAATGTCTCTTCCTGTACCCTGATTTCTTCCAGGTTCGTCTGTATCCTCCCGCCGAGATACCAGAGCGTCCCACCACTCGCGGTAAACAGGAGAAAGACTATCCCCAGCAACCTCATACCCGAACTCCCTGCCAGCTTTAACATGTCCTTCCGGTGCTGCATCATCGCCTCTTTCACCCCTTCCCGGTGTTTTTTCAGCGATTCCTCCGTCGAGGCCGTAAACTGGGCTATAGCGCCTTTGATTTTCGTCTCGTTTGAGGTCACAGCCTCGCTTACAGATTCGCCGAGCTTCCTGAATTCGTCGTTCAGCATTTTCTCTGTAGATTCGGCTCTCTCTTTCAGCTTTTTCTCGAACTCCGCGCCCGTCTGTAAAAGATTGCTCATAAAACGCTCCTTTCAGTCTGATGTTCCTCCCGCCGTTCGGGTCTGCAATGCTGATACTGCTTCGCGTCACCCTGACCACTTCAAGCCCCGCCTCTGTGAGCGCCTGAATCACATCCTGACGGCCTTTTATCTCTCCGGCATGGTAAAGTGCGTCTATCCCACGAGTAACGCCCTCAGCAAGCACCTGTTTCGTTTCCGGCAGGTTATCAGGGAGTGTCAGCGTCCGGCGATTCTCCGGGGCGTTCGGGTCATGCAGCCCGTAATGGTGATTCACCAGCGTCTGCCAGGCATCAATTCTCGGCCTGTCTGCCCGGTCGTAGTACGGCTGAAGGCGTTTTCCGGTCTGTAGCTCCATGTTCGGAATAACAAAATTCAGCTCAAGCCGTCCCTTGTCCTGGTGCTCCACCCACAGGATGCTGTACTGATTTTTTTCGAGACCGGGCATCAGTACACGCTCAAAACTCGCCATCACTTTTTCACGTCCTCCCGCTGGCAGCGCCTTCTCCGCGAACGAGAGAACACCGGACGTGTATTTCTTCGCAAATGGCGTGGCATCGATGAGTTCCCGGACTTCTTCCGGATTACCCTGAAGCACCGTTGCCCCTTCCCGGTTACGCTCCCTTCCCAGCAGGTAATCAACCGGACCACGGCCACCGCCTTTTCCCCGGGCATGAAACTTAACTATCATCCCGCGTCCCCTGTTCCCTGACGGCCAGACGCAGCCGGCGCAGCTCATCCCCGATGGCCATCAGTGCGGCCACCACCTGAACCCGGTTACCGGAAGACCACTGCCCGCTGTTCACCTTCCTCGCTGCCTGATTCAGGTTATTCCCGATGGCGGCCAGCTGACGCAGTAACGGCGGTGCCAGTGTCGGCAGC
>NZ_MDGW01000340.1:0-1346 GCF_001712525.1 Shigella sp. FC1661 | reverse complement strand
CATCAAAATGGTTGTTACCCTGATCCACCCGATCGCGATGGACGACGGTCTGCGTTTCGCAATCCGTGAAGGCGGCCGTACCGTTGGCGCGGGCGTTGTTGCTAAAGTTCTGGGCTAATTACACGTTAATTAGTTTTGAATTGAAAAGGGCGCTTCGGCGCCCTTTTTGCTGCCCGTAATTTGAGCTCGAAATATTTAGTCGTAATTTTGCTCGCTGAACTATGGCGCAAATAAAACTGTGCTATTGTAATCATAACCATTCTCATTTACACTTTGCGCAGAATTTGAACGGGAGCAATCATGTACGTTTGTTTGTGTAATGGTGTAAGTGACAAAAAAATTCGCCAGGCAGTCCGTCAGTTTCATCCGCAATCTTTCCAACAATTGCGTAAGTTTATTCCTGTGGGAAATCAATGCGGTAAGTGCATTCGCGCCGCGCGCGAAGTGATGCAGGACGAGTTGATGCAGATGCCAGAATTTAAAGAGATTGCCTGAAGACCACGCTTATTTTTTGACATCCCGCTAGCCCCATCTACGCTCTAATAGTGGAAGCGGAGGGACTATAAAATGAAAGGTGATGTTAAAATCATAAATTATCTCAATAAACTATTGGGAAATGAGCTTGTCGCAATCAATCAGTATTTTCTCCATGCCCGGATGTTTAAAAACTGGGGCCTGATGCGTCTCAATGACGTCGAATACCATGAATCCATCGATGAGATGAAACACGCTGATAAATATATCGAGCGTATTTTGTTTTTAGAAGGAATCCCCAACTTACAGGATTTAGGCAAACTGGGGATTGGTGAAGATGTCGAGGAGATGCTGCAATCCGACCTGCGATTAGAACTGGAAGGCGCGAAGGATCTGCGTGAGGCTATCGCATATGCCGACAGCGTTCATGACTATGTTAGCCGCGATATGATGATCGAGCTCCTTGCTGATGAAGAAGGTCATATCGACTGGCTCGAAACTGAACTGGATCTCATCGGTAAAATTGGCCTACAAAATTACCTGCAATCACAAATTAAAGTTAAAGATTAACGGCCTATCAGCAAACTATCCCAGCCTATAACGAAACCCGCAGCCGCCAGAAATGGCCTAAAAGGCAGTAATGCCAGTCAGTTAAGCAACTGACTGGCTCTTTTTCGGGGCTGTGGGGTATTTCCAGGGCCTCTCCTTTACCACTCTCGGAAGGCCCTTCCCCTTCTCGTCGGTAATTTCACAAGTTGTCCCATACTTGCAAGATCGCGCATCAGCTCCGGTATACGTCCCGGTGAAGCGCCCTGCAATGTCATCAGCATTCTCATCACCATTCCGCATGATTCTGAGAAACTCAGTTGATT
>NZ_MDGW01000339.1:0-1347 GCF_001712525.1 Shigella sp. FC1661 | reverse complement strand
ACAGGTAAAGCCCTGTTTATGGCGCTCAGGAGCCAGCGCCCACCTGCCGGGCTAATCCACCACTCTGATCGAGGTTCACAGTACTGCGCATACGATTACCGGGTCATACAGGAGCAGTCTGGTCTGAAAACATCAATGTCGCGTAAAGGTCACTGTTACGACAACGCTCCGATGGAAAGCTTCTGGGGAACGCTGAAAAATGAGAGCCTGAGCCACTATCGTTTTAATAACCGGGATGAAGCCATCTCAGTAATACGGGAATACATTGAGATTTTCTACAATCGTCAGCGTCGTCACTCTCGTCTGGGGAATATCTCCCCGGCAGCCTTCAGGGAAAAATATCATCAGATGGCTGCTTAAAAAAAGAACAAATGGTAGTGTCCGCTATTGCCAGTACACCTCAGTTTACTGGTGGGCTACATCGCCTGGCTGGCGACCGCTTACCGGATGAGCTTTTCCCGCGAAATCAATCTGGGCCTGGCGCAACATGAGTTCGAATTGTTCTGTCAGCCTTTGCTTAATGCGCGCAGCCAGCAATGTATTGGTGTAGAGATTTTGCTGCGCTGGAACAATCCGCGTCAGGGCCGGATTTCACCGGATGTGTTTATTCCTATCGCGGAAGAACATCATTTAATTGTGCCACTGACCCGCTATGTGATGGCAGAAACCATTCGTCAGCGCCATGTTTTCCCGATGAGTAGTCAGTTTCATGTTGGCATTAACGTCGCACCCAGCCATTTTCGCCGTGGTGTGCTGATAAAAGATCTCAATCAGTACTGGTTTAGCGCTCACCCGATTCAGCAACTGATCCTCGAAATCACCGAACGCGATGCCTTACTGGATGTTGATTATCGGATTGCCCGCGAGCTACATCGTAAAAACGTCAAACTGGCGATTGATGACTTCGGCACCGGCAACAGTTCATTTTCCTGGCTTGAAACATTACGTCCTGACGTGCTGAAAATTGATAAGTCATTTACCGCAGCTATAGGTTCTGACGCGGTTAACTCGACGGTGACCGATATCATCATCGCGCTGGGGCAAAGACTGAATATTGAACTGGTGGCGGAGGGCGTGGAAACGCAAGAACAGGCGAAGTATTTGCGCCGTCATGGCGTGCATATTTTGCAAGGGTATTTGTACGCACAGCCGATGCCGCTACGTGATTTTCCCAAATGGCTGGCGGGCAGCCAACCGCCGCCCGCCCGGCATAATGGACATATCACGCCCATTATGCCGTTACGTTAACGCTGATATGACTTTCCGTGTCAAACCGGAATCTCTAATTTTGACGATTTTCTTTTTAGGTTTAATTCCCTGAGGGCGACGTAGCAGTAAATCCGACGG
>NZ_MDGW01000338.1:0-1349 GCF_001712525.1 Shigella sp. FC1661 | reverse complement strand
ACGACGCTGCGACGTTCTGTTCGCCATGATGCGCGACGGGACTTTTTATACCCCGCAGGGGTCATAACATGCTTGACAACTTAATAGGGGCACCCCCCTGGCTATTGTGCGCTCATACACTCAAATTAAAGATAGGTTCTAAATAAATGAGCGTTTTTTGATAGTCTATTTCATTAGGTAATATATATTTGTAACAAATCAATCAAAATGGAATAAAATCATGCTACCATCTATTTCAATCAACAATACCAGCGCAACTTACCCAGAATCCATTAATGAAAATAACAATGATGAAGTTAATGGATTAGTACAAGAGCTCAAAAACCTTTTTAATGGTAAGGAAGGAATAAGCACCTGTATTAAACATCTACTTGAGCTTATAAAAAACGCCATATGAGTAAACGACGATCCTTATAGATTTAATATTAATAATTCCTCAGTTACTTATATTGATATTGGCTCCAATGATACAGACCATATTACTATTGGTATCGACAACCAAGAACCAATAGAATTACCTGCGAACTATAAAGACAAAGAACTCGTCCGTACTATCATTAATGACAACATAGTTGAGAAGACTCATGATATCAATAACAAGGAAATGATCTTCAGCGCATTAAAAGAAATATATGATGGAGATCCTAGTTTTATCTTCGATAAGATATCACACAAACTCAGACATACGGTAACGGAATTTGATGAGAGCGGGAAAAGCGAACCAACGGACTTATTTACCTGGTACGGTAAAGATAAAAAAGGCGACTCTCTCGCTATTGTAATTAAAAATAAAAACGGAAATGATTACTTATCTCTCGGTTACTACGATCAGGACGACTACCACATTCAAAGAGGAATTCGTATTAATGGTGATAGTCTCACCCAATATTGTAGTGAAAACGCCAGGAGTGCTTCAGCGTGGTTTGAAAGCAGTAAAGCTATCATGGCAGAATCATTTGCAACAGGTTCCGATCATCAGGTTGTAAACGAGCTCAACGGGGAAAGACTGAGAGAACCTAACGAAGTTTTTAAACGTTTAGGTCGAGCAAGGTAATGACTCCAACTTACTGATAGTGTTTTATGTTCAGATAATGCCCGATGACCTTGTCATGCAGCTCCACCGATTTTGAGAACGACAGTGACTTCCGTCCCAGCCTTGCCAGATGTTGTCTCAGATTCAGATTATGTCGCTCAATGCGCTGAGTGTAACGCTTGCTGATAACGTGCAGCTTTCCCTTCAGGCGTGATTCATACAGCGGCCAGCCATCCGTCATCCATACCACGACCTCAAAGGCCGACAGCAGGCTCAGAAGACGCTCCAGTGTGGCCAGAGTGCGTTCACCGAAGAC
>NZ_MDGW01000337.1:0-1354 GCF_001712525.1 Shigella sp. FC1661 | reverse complement strand
CAATCATCTGTACTCCAATGACTAGTCTAAAAACTAGTATTAAGACTATCACTTATTTAAGTGATACTGGTTGTCTGGAGATTCTGGGGGCCAGTCTAGTTGCATTTAAAAAATATTACTGCGGGTAATCCGAAAACTGCGGAACAATACCAGATGACAAAAAAATATGATATTACCTGGCTTTTTTCGGAGGACGACAAAAACTGGTATGAAGAACTGAAGAATTTCGCCAGCGACACAATTAAAATAGCTTACACCGGAGACGGGCGCGTGGTGTGGGTCGGTAAGGATGTGACAGGCATTGAACCCCGTAACGCCAGTGTTATTGAAGTTCCTGATATTACCGCCAACCGCCGCATTACCGCGCCGGGTTACTGGTTTTACCGCAATGATGAATTTGTCTTTGACTACAGACTCAAAGCGGAAGATGAGCGTGATGCCCTTCTGGCTCAGGTCAGAGCCCGGACAGGGGAATGGGAAGAAGACCTGCTGCTGGGGTTAATCAGCGACGAAGATAAAGAAAAGCTGAAAGCCTGTCGTATTTACGCGAAATCGCTGCAGGCGATGGATTTCAGCACCATCACAGATAAAGCCACATATAACGCCATCAACTGGCCGGAGCGTCCCGATGCCGCAGCTTAAAGGTGTGATTAAAACGCCCACGGGAGAACCGCTGGACGGCGCAACCATTACACTAACCTCCATACACAACCGTGCAGGGATTCTGAAAAGTGTTTTCAGCCATGTCACCACACAGAACGGGGAATATGACTTCCCCGTTCTGCCGGGTGTGTACAGCGTTCGCCTGACACAAAGCACACGGCGCCTTTCAGAAATCGGTGTCATCCGCGTTTATGAAGATTCAACGGACGGTTCGCTGAATGATTTTCTGGGCGCAACTAATATTGACCTGCGTCCGGAATCCCTGAAGAAATTCGAAGAGCTGGCGCAACAGGCGCAGCAGAGTGCCGGGAGCGCAGCCGGAAACGCACGGCAGACGGCGCAGGATGTGACGGCAGCCGCAACGGCCCGTGATGATGCACAACGTTTTGCGGAGAAAGCCCGACAGGATGCAACCGTCACAGCTGAGAACAGAAAGGCCACTGCGGAAGATGTGACAAGCACAGGAGCAAATGCAGCCGCAGCCGGACAGAGCGCACAGGATGCCGCAGGTTATGCCCGCGCAGCAGAACAGGCCAAAAATGACATTGATGCTGCGCTGACCGGCACTCTGAAAATGGCTAACCATCTGTCAGAAATCGCAGCAGCAGGCGAAAAGGCACAACAGAAGTCCCGGGATAATCTGGGGCTGAAAAGTGCGGCCACGATGGAAGCACAGAGCGACATTTACGAC
>NZ_MDGW01000336.1:0-1378 GCF_001712525.1 Shigella sp. FC1661 | reverse complement strand
GGCGCACGTCTTCGGTGAACGCACTCTGGCCACACTGGAGCGTCTTCTGAGCCTGCTGTCGGCCTTTGAGGTCGTGGTATGGATGACGGATGGCTGGCCGCTGTATGAATCACGCCTGAAGGGAAAGCTGCACGTTATCAGCAAGCGTTACACTCAGCGCATTGAGCGACATAATCTGAATCTGAGACAACATCTGGCAAGGCTGGGACGGAAGTCACTGTCGTTCTCAAAATCGGTGGAGCTGCATGACAAGGTCATCGGGCATTATCTGAACATAAAACACTATCAGTAAGTTGGAGTCATTACCAAACTCGATTATCTGGAAGATCTGGGTATTAATGGGATTTATTTTTGTCCTATTTTTACCTCAGCATCCAACCATAAATATGACACCATCGATCATTTTAGTGTTGATCCACATTTAGGTGGGAATATTGCTTTCCATACTTTGATTGAAGAAGCGCATAAGCGTGGAATAAAAATCATGTTGGATGCAGTATTCAATCATTTAGGCGCTGACTCTCCAATATGGCTTGACGTTGTACGCAATGGTGCCAATTCACGTTACGCCGATTGGTTCTGGATTCATAAATTGCCTGTTTATCCCGATACTCCAAAAAGTGAATGGGATTTTAAAAACTTTAACTATGAAACCTTTGGCAATGTTATTGAAATACCTAAGCTAAATACTGAGAATGAAGAGTGCCGTGAATACTTACTTAGTATAGTTCGCTATTGGACGCAAAATTTTGATATTGATGGTTGGCGTCTGGATGTTGCGAATGAAGTGGATCATCATTTCTGGCGAGATTTCAGAAAGGTGATTAAAGATATCAAACCTGAATGTTATATTTTGAGTGAGATATGGCATGAGGGCACCCCCTGGTTGCGTGGTGATCAGTTTGATTCATTAATGAATTATCCCTTAACATATGGGATTATTGATTATTTTGCGTTACAGGATACAACAAAACAAGAATTTATGACATCCGTTACACGTTCTTATCTTTGTTATCCTAAAAATATAACTGAAGTTATGTTTAATCTTCTGGATAGTCATGACACCGCGCGTATTTTAAGCGTTTGTTTGAATGATAAACGAAAAGTTAAACTCGCCTATTTATTTATGTTAACTCAAGCGGGCTCTCCTTGTATCTACTACGGGGTAATGCTGCCAACTTACTGATTTAGTGTATGATGGTGATTTTAAGGTGCTTGCGTGGCTTCCATTTCCATCAGATGTCCTTCCTGCTCCGCTACTGAAGGCGTGGTGCGTAACGGCAAAAGCACTGCCGGACATCAGCGCTATCTCTGCTCTCATTGCCGTAAAACATGGCAACTACAGTTCACTTACACCGCCTCTCAGCCCGGTACGCAC
>NZ_MDGW01000335.1:0-1390 GCF_001712525.1 Shigella sp. FC1661 | reverse complement strand
TTTAAAATTATTTACCATCAACTTCGTTGTGCGTAGGTGGTCGATTTACCATAACGGCACTTAGTGCGAAGTACAGTGTTTCGGTAGAACAATGATTTTTGAAAGGTCGCGATAGCGGCCTTTTTTGTGCCTGATAGCAAAAGCTCTAAAGGGGAAATTGCGAAGTAAGGTGTTGAGGGGTAAGATTAACTCTAGATAAAACAAAGCCCCGAATCTCGTCTAATCTTGGCGGACAGCGAGAGGTCAGGGCCCAGCAATAATGCTAAGGAAAGTATACCAAATGACTAGCCATTCACAAGTCACAACTTACCGCCATAAGCGCGGTGTTGCTTGAAGACGCAGCAATCAAACGTATTTCAACTCGATCTAATCGAGACGCTTCCTCATAAGCCCTATTGCACCGATGAACTCGGTGTCACTTACATACGCCCAAAAAGTACAGCGATTAAGAAAAAATATCTGCAAGTGAACCAACCGAAGTTGGTCACTTACCTTGTTTTTGATATTGATCGACAAGGCGGAGTGTTGGCTTGGTACGACAATGACCTTCCCACGCCATATTGGACATCAAAGAACCCAGAGAACGCACACGCACACATTGCGTATCGCTTGAAAGTTCCATTTTGTACGTCTGATATCGCACATAGCGAACCGATTCGCTACGCTGCTGCGATTGAGTCAGCAATGATAGAACGTCTAAAAGCAGATCGTGGTTTTGCAGGGCTACTCACTAAAAACCCACTGCACCCACATTGGCAAAATGAATTTTGGACTGAGCACGAATACACGCTAGATGAACTGGCGGACTATCTCGATTTAAAAGGTCATCCGTTACGTGGTAGCGAAGTCTCAGGTCTTGGTCGTAATTGTGAGTTGTTTGATTCAGTTCGTCAGTGGAGCTACAAGGCGATTAGAGAGTTTTGGGCACCCAACTATAAGCGTGACTGGAACTCGGCTGTCTACGATCACGTAGAAGCCCTTAACGCTCAGTTTAAAGTGCCTTTACCAGTTTCAGAGGTTAAAGCGATAGCGAAGTCGATCGCTAACTGGACATACCGTGAGTTCACGCCAGATAAGTTTCGTCAGAGCCAAGCTAAGAAAGGTGCGAAAGGCGGTAAGATTGGAGGTAAAATCTCTAAACGTAAGCCTGTAGAAAGTTCAGAAAGAACACTCAAACCTTGGGAAGAGCTCGGGATTCATAGGGCCACGTATTACCGAAAAAAAGCGAAAGGTCTGCTTTAAAAATGCGACCAGATAAAGCCTTATCAGATAACAGCCCTTTTTAGGGTTGTTGACCTGCCCCCACGATTAGATACAACACTCAGTTAGTAACGTCGGAATCTTCATTCTCAGAATGACCCTTTCTCCAGCCCGCTGCAAATTCAGACGG
>NZ_MDGW01000334.1:0-1422 GCF_001712525.1 Shigella sp. FC1661 | reverse complement strand
AGGCAGTTCGCCGTGACCGAGCCAAATCAGGTGTGGTGCGGTGATGTGACCTGTATCTGGACGGGTAAGCGCTGGGCGTACCTCGCCGTTGTTCTCGACCTGTTCGCAAGAAAACCAGTGGGCTGGGCCATGTCGTTCTCGCCGGACAGCAGGCTCACCATGAAAGCGCTGGAAATGGCATGGGAAACCCGTGGTAAGCCCGGCGGGGTGATGTTCCACAGCGATCAGGGCAGTCATTATACGAGCAGGCAGTTCCGGCAGTTATTGTGGCGATACCAGATCAGACAGAGTATGAGCCGGCGCGGAAACTGCTGGGATAACAGCCCAATGGAACGCTTCTTCAGGAGTCTGAAGAACGAATGGATGCCGGTGGTGGGTTACGTAAGCTTCAGCGAGGCAGCTCACGCCATAACGGACTATATCGTTGGATATTACAGCGCACTAAGACCGCACGAATATAACGGTGGGTTACCCCCAAACGAATCGGAAAATCGATACTGGAAAAACTCTAACTCGGTGGCCAGTTTTTGTTGACCACTTCAAAAATGGCTGGCTATACACAAGGAATGTGGCAATGAGTGGTGAAAAAAAGGCGAAAGGCTGGCGGTTCTATGGTCTTGTAGGTTTTGGCGCAATAGTACTGCTTTCCGCTGGCGTCTGGGCGTTGCAATATGCTGGCAGTGGGCCAGAAAAAACGTTGTCGCCGCTGGTGGTGCACAACAATCTGCAAATCGATCTCAATGAGCCGGACCTCTTTCTCGACAGCGACTCTCTGAGCCAGCTTCCCAAAGATCTCCTCACCATTCCGTTTCTCCACGATGTTCTGAGTGAAGATTTCGTTTTCTATTATCAGAATCATGCCGATCGTCTGGGCATTGAAGGCAGCATTCGTCGCATTGTCTATGAACACGATCTCACGCTGAAAGATAAACTCTTTTCGTCACTCTTAGATCAGCCTGAGGTAGCCTGAGTTTAACGGACACTCCTTCCTGAAATAGAATGGCATCAGAAGGAGCTAATAATGAGCAGAAAAAACCAACGTTACTCTAAAGAGTTCAAAGCCGAAGCTGTCAGAACGGTTCTTGAAAATCAACTTTCGATCAGTGAAGGGTAAGCGTACAGCCTGAACCGTCTGGTCAGAATCTGACGAATTAGACAAAGTGGTGTCCACCAAATAAGTAGTGGGAACCAAAGTGTCAGATATGCAGAAAAATGTGAATCCCGGCAGGCGAAAAGGCTGCCCTAATTATCCTCCCGAATTTAAACAGCAGCTCGTTGCTGCCTCCTGTGAACCCGGGATATCCATCTCAAAACTTGCTCTTGAAATGGCATTAACGCCAATCTGTTGTTCAAATGGCGACAACAATGGCGCGAGGGAAAGCTGCTATTACCTTCTTCAGAGAGCCCCCAGCTACTTCCTGT
>NZ_MDGW01000344.1:0-25845 GCF_001712525.1 Shigella sp. FC1661 | reverse complement strand
CACCCCGTCAGTAGCTGAACAGGAGGGACAGCTGATAGAAACAGAAGCCACTGGAGCACCTCAAAAACACCATCATACACTAAATCAGTAAGTTGGCAGCATCACCAGGCTCATCATCATTAAAATTACGCTTAAAAGGTTATTTGCCGGTGACCTGTCTGGAAGGTACGCGTAATCAACGCATCGCCGCGACTATTCGTCATAATCGCGCTCGTGGACGCCATCAAATCACCGCCATGTCGGAAATCGTCCGTGAACTTAGCCAGTTGGGATGGGACGATAATAAAATTGGCAAAGAGCTGGGAATGGACAGCGACGAAGTGCTGCGCCTGAAGCAAATTAACGGCCTGCAAGAGTTGTTTGCCGACCGTCAATATTCCCGCGCCTGGACGGTTAAATAGCTAAAGCTGGCGCAGGCGTTCAGCTGCTGCCAGCAACGTCGATTCCTTCTTGGCAAAACAGAGACGAATCAGTTTATGTGGGAAGGGATCGGCGCAAAACACCGACAGCGGAATCGCCGCCACGCCGTGCTCCCGCGTCAGCCACTGGCAAAACTCAACATCATCCAGGGTAGAAACCTCGCTGTAATCCACCAGCAAAAAGTATGTACCTTCACACGGTAAAATCTCCAGCCGGCTTTCATTTAAAGCATTCACCAGAATATCGCGCTTCTGGCGATAAAAGTCCGGTAACGCAAGATAATGCTCAGGTTCTGCACGTAGCATATCAGCAAGCGCCAGCTGTGCCGGGGTATTCACCGAAAAGGTCAGATACTGATGTACCTTGCGAATTTCGGCGCTGATGGGCGCTGGCGCAACACAATAACCCACTTTCCAGCCGGTCATATGATAGATCTTGCCAAATGAAGAAACCGCCACTGCCCGCTCACGCAGCTGCGGATGCGCCAGCACACTGGCATGGCCCTGTTGTGAAAAGTTGATGTGCTCGTAGACTTCATCGCTAATGACAAAAATCTCGTGCCCGGCGATCGCCTGCCACAAAGCGGCGAAATCAGCCTGCTGCCAGACAGTTGCACTGGGGTTATGCGGAGTGTTGAGGATCACCAGTCTGGTGCGCTCGCTTAATAATGCGGCAAATTCCTGCCAGTCAAGGTGGTTGCAGTGCCATACGCTTCACTATTCCCCCAGAAAGCGCGATGGCGGGGGCGTAACTGTCATAGCTGGGATCAAAACAAATCACTTCATCGCCATTGCGCACCAGTGCGGTAATCGCCGCGTATAACGCTTCCGTCGCCCCTGCCGTTACGGTGATATCGCTATCGGCATCTGGTTGATAGCCATACAAACGTTCCGTTTTCTGAGCAATCGCCTCGCGCAAGGCCTGCACGCCGGTCATGGGCGCGTATTGGTTTGCCCCCTGGGCAACGTGGTACGCCAGCCGCTCCTGTAAATAGCGCGGACCATCAAAATCAGGAAAGCCTTGCGACAGGTTAATCGCCTGGTGTTGCTGCGCCAGCGCGCTCATCTGGGTGAAAATAGTGGTGCCAAGTTGTGGAAGTTTGCTTTGTGGAATCAGAGGGTTATTTGTCATTTTTATTGTACCTGACGAAGTTGCGTGTTGAAGGCACTATAACACGATGCTAGTATTTGGCAATCAAGACGTTTAGATGTCTAAATAAAACAATAAGGACAACACAACATGCCTCACAATCCTATCCGCGTGGTCGTCGGCCCGGCTAACTACTTTTCACATCCAAGAAGTTTCAATCACCTGAACGATTTTTTCACTGATGAACAACTTTCTCGCGCGGTGTGGATCTACGGCAAACGCGCCATTGCTGTGGCGCAAACCAAACTTCCGCCAGCGTTTGGACTTCCAGGGGCAAAGCATATTTTGTTTCGTGGTCATTGCAGCGAAAGCGATGTACAGCAACTGGCGGCTGAGTCCGGTGACGATCGCAGCGTGGTGATTGGCGTCGGCGGCGGCGCACTGCTCGACACCGCGAAAGCCCTCGCCCGCCGTCTCGGTCTGCCATTTGTTGCCGTTCCGACGATCGCCGCTACCTGCGCCGCCTGGACACCGCTCTCCGTCTGGTATAACGATGCCGGACAGGCGCTGCATTATGAGATTTTCGACGACGCCAATTTTATGGTGCTGGTGGAACCGGAGATTATCCTCAATGCACCGCAACAATATCTGCTGGCGGGGATCGGTGACACGCTGGCGAAATGGTATGAAGCGGTGGTGCTGGCTCCGCAACCAGAAACGTTGCCGCTAACCGTGCGGCTGGGGATCAATAATGCGCAGGCCATTCACGACGTCTTGTTAAACAGTAGCGAACAGGCACTTGCCGATCAGCAAAATCAGCAGTTAACGCAATCATTTTGCGATGTGGTGGATGCTATTATTGCTGGTGGTGGGATGGTCGGTGGTCTGGGCGATCGTTTTACGCGTGTGGCGGCGGCTCATGCCGTGCATAACGGTCTGACTGTCCTGCCGCAAACCGAGAAGTTTCTTCACGGCACCAAAGTCGCTTACGGAATTCTGGTGCAAAGCGCCTTGCTGGGTCAGGATGATGTGCTGGCGCAATTAACCGGGGCGTATCAGCGTTTTCATCTGCCGACTACGCTGGCGGAGCTGGAAGTGGATATCAATAATCAGGCGGAGATCGACAAAGTGATTGCCCACACCTTGCGCCCGGTGGAGTCCATTCATTACCTGCCAGTCACGCTGACACCAGATACGTTGCGTGCAGCGTTCGAAAAAGTGGAATCGTTTAAAGCCTGACGTGCAAATTTAGCAGCAGCGCGCGCCGCCTTTTCCACCGTAGCGCGCGTCCTGCCGCTCACGGAAAAACTCCTCGTAGGTCATCGGCGTTTGATCGGGATGGTTAACCCGCATATGTTCGACATAGTTGTCGTAATCAGGCATACCAATCATCAGCTTCGCCGCCTGACCTAAATATTTTCCGGCTTTTGCCAGTGAATCAAACATCTTGGCCTCCGCTAACCATGTTGCTGAAAGAGTGCCGGATGCGGCGTGAACGCTTTATCCGGCCTACAAATGCTATCAACGCACTCGGTCAGTCCCCTCGCCCCATCGGGGAGAGGGTTAGGGTGAGGGGAACCCTCGGCACTATGCCAACATTCGCCAACATCCCCCCTCACTCTGACTTTAGTGCGCGCCTTTCGCCTGCGCTACGATCTCCTCGACATTTTCCGGCATCGGCTCATACGGCGTTTCTTTCGCCGTTGGCTTCGGATCTTTCAATGCCGCAAGTGCCGTCTTAATCGAGAACAGTGCCAGAACCACCACGACCACCATAAAGAAGATGGTTAACCCGGCATCCAGACGGTTGTTGAACACCAGTTGCGCCAGCTGTGACTCAGTATACTGCGACGGAATATTGCCGCTGTCGATCATTGCCTGGAACTTGTTAGCAATGGCTAGGAAGCCGACTTTCGCATCCGGGCTAAACGCTTTCTGCCAGCCAGCGGTCAGGGTACAAATCAGCAGCCAGGCCGTTGGTACCAGCGCCGCCCAGGCGTAACGTTGACGTTTCATCTTGAACAACACCACGGCACAGAGCATCAGCGCCATCCCTGCCAGCATCTGGTTGGCAATACCAAACAGCGGCCACAGAGTGTTAATACCGCCCAGCGGATCGACCACGCCCTGATGGAGGAAGTAGCCCCACGCCAGTACGCACAGCGCCGTTGCCAGCAGGTTAGCAGGCAGTGAATCGGTCCGCTTCAGGCCAGGAGACACCACGCCCAGCAGATCCTGCAACATAAAGCGCGCAGCACGCGTACCCGCATCTACCGCCGTCAGAATAAACAGAGCTTCAAACAGAATGGCGAAGTGATACCAGAACGCCACATCCATCATACCACCCAGCGCACCGTGCAGGATGTAAGCCATCCCCACCGCCAACGTCGGCGCACCGCCCGCACGGGAAATGATCGACTGTTCACCCACTTCGCTGGCAATCTGGTTGAGCGTATCTGGTGTAATGCTAAAGCCCCAGCTACTCACCACCTGCGCGACAGAAGCGACCACATCCGCCGTCCCTGCCGGAGCCAGCACCGCCATTGGGCTGTTCATGGCAAAGTAAACGCCCGGATCGATGATACAGGCGGAAACCAGCGCCATAATCGCCACGAAGGATTCCATTAACATTCCACCGTAGCCGATAAAACAAGCCTGCCCTTCGTTCGCCAGCATCTTCGGCGTGGTGCCGGAAGAGATCAGCGCATGGAAGCCAGACACCGCGCCACAGGCGATGGTGATAAACAGGAACGGGAACAGGTTACCGGTCCATACCGGGCCAGTGCCATCGACAAATTTGGTCAGCGCAGGCATGGTCAGCGTCGGGCGCATAATCAAAATGCCTACCGCCAGACCGACGATCGTCCCGATTTTCAGGAAGGTAGAGAGGTAGTCACGCGGGGCCAGCAGCAACCACACCGGCAGCACCGCCGCCACAAAACCGTAACCCACCAGCATCCAGGTCAGCTGCACGCCGGTAAAGTCAAAGTACGGTGCCCAGGTCGGACTTTCTGCCACCCTGCCGCCAGAGATAATGGCGAAAATCAGGAATACCAGACCGATGACCGACACTTCACCAATACGCCCCAGACGCAGATAGCGCAGGTAGATCCCCATAAACAGCGCCAGCGGAATGGTGAACGCAACGGTATACGTTCCCCACGGGCTATGAGTCAGGGCTTTCACCACGATCATCGCCAGTACTGCAAGGATAATGACCATGATCATAAAGCAGGCCACCAGCGCTATCACCCCGGCGGTTGGCCCCATCTCTTCTTTGACCAGCTCACCCAGCGATCGACCGTCACGGCGCGTAGAAACAAACAGCACCATGAAATCCTGCACCGCACCGGCGAGAACCACCCCGGCGAGTAGCCAGATCATCCCCGGCAGGTAGCCCATTTGCGCTGCCAGCACCGGCCCAACCAACGGACCTGCTCCGGCGATGGCCGCAAAATGGTGACCGAACAGCACTTTCTTGTCCGTCGGCACATAGTCCAGCCCGTCGTTATGGCGCACCGCTGGCGTCATACGCTTCGGGTCAACCGCCAGCACATTTTTGGCGATATACAACCCATAAAAACGGTAAGCGATCAGATAGATACAGACCGACGCCACCACAATCCACAGCGCGTTGATCTGTTCCCCACGATTTAAAGCAATGTATCCCAGAGCAAATGCTCCCATTACAGAGAGCACTGTCCAGACGAGGTATTTCCCTGATTTGTTCATAGTTGTTATCCGTATGCGTGTCCATAGAGATGTTACATTTTGTTTCTATAACATCTTTGTACGATTTAACAACACGGTAACTATGTAAATCGGAGTTGAAACCAATATTTAACTTAACAATGTTAACTCGATCACTCCGTTAACCGAGTTTTCCTGCAATCTCATTTAATTCTGTCGGGCTCATCCCAAAACTGCCGTACCCAGCCGACAAGTGCAGCAACGCCGCCCCTGTTCATCGAAAACGACGATTTCCCAGCTCTGATTTTGCCGCCCAAGATGCAGCGGCTGGCAGACGCCGCGTACCTTGCCTTCAGACACCGGGCGATGATGGGTGGCGTTAAGTTCCGTGCCCACCACACACTGCCCGTCACGGGTCATCATAAATCCGGCCATCGATCCCAGCGTTTCAGCCAGCGCCGCCGACGCGCCGCCATGCAGCAGGCCAAACGGCTGATGAGTACGGGTATCAACCGGCATTTCGGCTTCCAGCACATCATCTCCCAGACGGGTATACACAATTCCCAGATGCGCCACCATTGTGTTATCGCTGGTGGCGTTCAGTTCGTCGAGCGTTAAATGGCGTTTCCAGATCATGCTTATGCCCCCAGCGTTGAGCCGCCATCGACCACAATATCCTGTAGGGTGATATGGCTGGCGAGGTCAGAGGCGAGGAACAAAATCGTGTTGGCGATCTCTTGTGGACGGGCGATTTTCCCCAGCGGAATGCCGAGTTTAAACTGCTCGCCAAAGCCGCGAATACGCTGTTCTTCGGCGTCATCGCTCACCCACAGCGTGCGTTGCATATCGGTGTCGGTGGAGCCAGGCGAAACCACATTACAGCGCACGCCGCTACCCGCCAGTTCCAGCCCGACGCTCAACGCCAGGCTTTTCAGCGCCGCTTTCGATGCGCCATAAGCACTCATACCAATACGCGGCGTGTGTGCGGCGTCGGACGCCACAGTGACAATCGCCCCGCCCCGCTGACGGCGAAACTGGTTCATGGTTTGCTGGAACAGGTTAAACGCACCGCCGACGTTAACCGCAAAAGTCTGCTGCCAGTCCTCTTTACTGAGCTGATCGGTCGCGCCCATGCGCAAAATTCCCGCCGCATTGATCAGCACGTCCAGTCGCTCCGTTTCAGCTAACAGTCGCTGACATACCTGCGCCACCTGCCCGGCGTCGGCAACATCCATTACTTCGGTCGCAAAGGGATATTGCTCCTGAGTGAACGCTTGATCAAAACCTGTAACTTTCGCTCCCGCCTCAACAAACGCCAGCGCCGTGGCGTAGCCGATACCTTTACCTGCGCCGGTTACCCAGACATTTTTACCGCTGAAATCCATTATTTAACCTCGCGGGAGAGTAGCTTCCACCAGGCGTCGATGGTCGGTTTTTTCGCCAGCATGACAAAGTCGATATCACCATGCACTTTGCGCCAGCGCGCCGCCAGCGCCATCATGCGCACCGAATCCAGACCGTAGTCGATCAGGTTGTCGTCATCGAACGGTTCATCGGACTCGTCCAGCAACGGCAGGATAACCTCACGCAGCGCCGCTTTGCTGGCGGGGACAGGTGCTGGCAGTAATTCTTCAGTCATCACCACCCGGCCAGACCGCCCGGCCACATATTTCAGCGACATCAAATGCTCGTCACGGCTGAAATCGGCCAGCGCATCCGCCACCATAAACGGTTTAATATCGCGCATAAATGCGTCGGTTGCGGTGGTCATACAGCCAATGTGGGCATATACCCCGGTAATAATCAGCTGGTTACGTCCACTCTCTTTGAGCATTTGCTCCAGCGGAGAACGATGAAACGCGCTGTAGCGCCACTTCACCAGCACCGTGTCGTCGGCATCTGGCGTCAGGCGATCCACCACCTTTTGCTGTTCCGGCGAACGGGTCAGGCCCGGCCCCCACATATCATTCAACAGCGCCCGATCTTCATCGCTCTGCTCTTTCGGCTGGACGGTGTAATAAACCGGGATATTGTGCTGTTTGCAGTAGTCGCGCAGCGCAGCAATATTCGCGATCACCTGCTCCATCATCGGGCAGTTCTCGCCCCAGAAGCTGACAAAATAGTCCTGCATATCATGGATTAACAACGCGGCACGTTGCAGTTCAAAGGCCCAGTCAACTTTATTCTGCGGAATATCGTGAGACTCCGGCAGTGCGTAAGCCTGTAATTTTGGAATAGCCATCGTGTTCTCTCCTTCAGGCTGATGCGCGTGACGCCAGCCACTGACTTAATTGTTTTTTATCGACTTTCCCGACCGCCGTCAGCGGAAGTGAATCTACACACTCCACGCGATCCGGTAATTTAAATTCGGCAATACCCTGTTCACGCAGGAAACGACGCACCTGCACCGCGCGCAGCGGCTCTTTTACCACCAGATAAGCACAGCTTTTTTCGCCCATCAGCTCATCTTCCATGCTCACCAGTGCGGCATAGATCACCGCCGGATGGCGCAGCAGCAGGTTTTCGATCTCTTCGGCAGCGATCTTCTCGCCGCCACGGTTGATCTGATCTTTCTCGCGCCCCTGCACGGTGATGTAACCCTCTGGATCAATAGAGATCAGATCGCCGGAACAGTAAAAACCGTTGGCATCAAAGGCGCTGGCATTGTGCTGCGGACTTTTGTAATAACCGCGGAAGGTGTACGGCCCGCGCGTCATCAGGCGTCCGACTTCCCCTTGCGGCAGTGGATTTCCTTCGGCATCGGCAACCCACACTTCATCGTCCGGACACATTGGGTAACCCTGGGTATGGATAATTTTCTCCGCGCTATCATCAAGACGGGTGTAGTTCACCAGCCCTTCCGCCATGCCAAACACCTGCTGCAACTGGCAGCCAATCTCAGCGGGAATACGCGCCGCAAGGGTGGCAGAAAGACGTGCGCCGCCGACCTGTAACAGTTTCAGCGAGGCAAGCTGCGCCCGGCTTTCGCCTTCAGCCAGCGCCTGCAACCACAGGCTGACTGCCGGCGGCACCAGCGCGGTGACGTTCACCTGATGTTTTTCAATCAATGGGAAGCAAAGCGTAGCGCTGGGATCGGCCGCCAGAACAACCGTTCCTCCGGCAAGAAAGACGCCCAGCGATCCTGGCGAACTCATGGCGTAGTTATGAGCCGCCGGGATCGCGCACAGGTAGCGCGTCTGTTGTGTGAACTGACAAATCTCGACGCTACGACGCACGCTGTAGTAGTAGTCGTTATGAGTGCGCGGGATCAGCTTCGGTGTACCGGTGGTGCCGCCGGAAAGCTGGAAATAGGCCACTTCATCAGCAGGTGATGGCGTGGCAGTAAAACCGTCTGCCGGATGGTTAATCGCATCCTGCAAGTTATGCTCACCGCTGTCGTTGTGCAGTTGCACCACGCGAATGGAGGAATGTTCTGTGACGAAAGTATTGAGGAAATCATCCCCGCTAAACAACGCATGTTGGCGATCGGCAATCAGCAATGCGGGTTCAATCTGGCTGGCATAGGCGTTCAGTTCACTACGCTGATGGCTGAACAACGCCAGCACCGGCGCAACGCCCAGTTTCAGCAGCGCGAAAAAGGTAATATACAATTCAGCGACGTTACCCAGTTGTACCAGCGCGGTTTCACCAGGTTTAATGCCCTGACGGCGTAAAGTACACGCGAGGTTATCCGCCGCCTGATTCAGCTCCCGGTAACTCAACTGTAGCTCGCCGTCGATAACCGCGATGCTGTCACTCGCAGCGTGGCGAGTCAGAATGTCGGTCAGCGGCAAATCCTGCCAGTAGCCTTTTTCCCGATAGCGACGGGCAAACTCTTCCGGCCAGCGGGTGAATGGAATGCTCATCCTCGCTCCTTAATGCAATCCAAAAACATTCAACATGGTAGAAAGTTTGACGCCTGTTTCGCGCCACTCACCCAACGGTGACGACGCAGGCACAATCCCCGCTCCGGCAAACAGACGCACCTGATTTTCCCGCAGCTTCGCGCAGCGGATGGTCACCACCCATTCGCCGTTACCTTCGCTGTCACACCAACCCACAATGCCGCCAAACAGTTCGCGGTCGAACGGCTCCAGTTCAGCAATAACCTGAGTCGCGGCCTGATGCGGGAAACCGCTCAGCGCGGGGGTCGGATGCAGCAGACAGGCCAGAGTCAGTGCGTTTTCTTGCGAATTCGCTTTACCTTCAAAGGGAGTTGCGAGATGCCACAGCGTCGGCGTGGTAATCAATTGTGGAGAGGAGGGAACGTGTAACTCACTACTGCGTTCGCGCAGTACCTCTTTCATCGCCTGAGTCACCAGTTCATGTTCATGGCGATCTTTTTCTGACGCCAGCAGACGATTACCCGCTTCGCGATCGAGCACTTCATCCGGCTGACGACGCGCGGAACCGGCTAACGGAATGGAGCTAAAACGCTCGCCGTCTTTACGTAGCAGCAGTTCCGGGCTGGCCCCCAGCAGGACGCCACCATCAGCCAGCGGGACATGGAAGTTGTAACTAACCGGGTTTTGCGCAATCAACCGTTCCAGCAATACGCCACTATCAATGGCGGCGTCAGTGGTGATATCAATCAACCGTGACAACACCACTTTGTCGACCTGCGGCGTGGCGGTAAGTGCGGCAGCGCGGGCAACCATCTGTTCAAACGTGGTTTGTTCCGGAATTGCCTGGCGTTCCACCACATTCAGCGACTGGCTGCGGGTGAAACGGCGGGCGGAAGCTTGTTTTTCCTGACGGGAGAACGACTGCCAGGATTCAGGAATATACAGCGACGAAGGCTGACGTGGATCGAAGGGAATCGCCCCGACCATCACCGGATTTTTGATGCCCTGCACTTTGGCATCGGCAAACAGCGCGGCGAGTTTTTGCTGGAAGGGACTGTCGGGCGAATCCCCGTTCACAGCCGGTTCATCAAAGCGGGCGAAACATCCTGACGTCGTAAAACTGCGGTACGGCGACATAAAGAAAAAGCGATTGGGCGCAAGTGTTGCCATGGTCTGCTGTACTTCCTCAGCCAGTGACGTATCCATATCATCCTCCACAAAATGATAAAGGCTTTAATAATGATTATCATTTATATTTTCGGTCGCTAACCTAAAAGCAAACGCGCACTATGTCAACTCTTGAGGTAACGCAATCTGCAACTCGGGGTTGCATCTGGTTGTGGTTACAATGAAAATGAGAAGCATTATTGATGGATTCGCATAAGCGCAATGTGATGTCCTGCGCCGTTCTTCCCCCTCTCCCTTCCAGGGAGAGGGCTGGGGTGAGGGTCAATATTCGCACCAGTGCTGGCTGTTCCCATCCCCTAACCCTCTCCCCAAAGGGGAGAGGGTACGGATAGTGCGCTTTGTCGAATTTGTCATTACGCCCTTAACCTTATTAATAACAGGAAGCTGATTTGTGAGACTCGCCCCGCTCTACCGCAACGCCCTTCTATTAACAGGACTTTTGCTTTCCGGAATAGCCGCAGTTCAGGCCGCCGACTGGCCGCGTCAGATTACTGACAGCCGGGGCACTCATACCCTGGAAAGCCAGCCGCAGCGTATTGTTTCCACCAGCGTCACCCTGACCGGCTCACTGCTGGCGATTGATGCTCCGGTGATTGCCAGCGGCGCGACCACGCCAAATAACCGCGTCGCGGATGACCAGGGCTTTTTACGCCAGTGGAGCAAGGTGGCGAAAGAACGCAAACTACAACGGCTCTATATCGGCGAACCGAGCGCCGAAGCCGTTGCCGCGCAAATGCCGGATCTGATTTTAATTAGCGCAACCGGCGGGGATTCGGCGCTGGCGCTGTATGATCAGCTTTCCACCATCGCCCCGACATTAATCATCAATTACGACGACAAAAGCTGGCAGTCGCTGTTAACGCAGCTTGGCGAAATTACCGGGCATGAGAAACAAGCGGCAGAGCGGATTGCACAGTTTGATAAGCAACTGGCAGCGGCGAAAGAGCAAATCAAATTACCGCCGCAGCCGGTCACTGCTATTGTCTATACCGCCGCTGCACACAGTGCCAATCTCTGGACGCCGGAATCAGCACAAGGGCAGATGCTGGAACAACTCGGCTTTACGCTGGCGAAATTGCCCACAGGGTTAAACGCCAGCCAAAGCCAGGGCAAACGCCATGACATCATTCAGCTTGGTGGAGAAAATCTGGCTGCAGGGTTAAATGGCGAGTCACTATTCCTGTTCGCCGGTGATCAGAAAGACGCCGATGCGATTTATGCCAATCCACTGCTCGCGCACCTGCCCGCAGTACAAAACAAGCAGGTTTATGCGCTGGGAACCGAGACGTTCCGCCTGGATTACTACAGCGCCATGCAAGTGCTGGAACGACTTAAGGCGCTGTTTTAAGCATTAACTGTCGGACGCTGTCACCTGCGGCGGCGTCTGGCGAAAACGTCGCAACTCCACCAGCACCAGCAATAACAACACGCCGATAATCAACAAACCAAAACCGCTCGCGCTTGCGGAAGCAACCGGTGTCATCATCGCTCCCAGACCGCCTAACAGCGCCGCGCCTATGGCATCGCCCGTCACGTTTTGTGCCGTCCACAAACCGTTAATTCGCCCTAACATTGCTTCCGGCGTTTGCGTTTGCAGCATTGTATATTGCAGCAACGAACTGACCGCACTCAGCCAGCCGAACAGCGCCAGACAAACCACGCCTAAAATCCACATCGGCATCAGGCCAAATAAACCAATGGCGAGGAACGATCCCAACGTGGAGAGCAACATCAACAATCCTGGTCGCGCGCTATGCGCCAGTTTCCCACTGGTTAATGCGCCAATAGCCGCACCGAGCGGGATCGCCGCATAGAGAAAACCAATCTCTGCCGCCGACATCTGCCAGTTGTCAGCCAGCGCCGGATACAGTACCCGCACCGCGCTCGCCATCGTCAATAAACCACCCAGCAACGCAATCCCGCCCACCAGCGGGCTGGCGAGCAGAAAACGAAATCCTGCCAGTAATGATTTCAACGGATGCTCGCGCGGCTGCGGTGGCGGTGGCAACGCCGGAAGGCTTAACAACGGTAGCAAGGTAATAAACGTGCCCGCCGCCGCCAGCCCGTAGTTCCAGGCTACGCCACCGGTCGCCAGCAATAAACCGCCAATCATGGGCGAAATCACCGACCCCAGACGCACGGTCAACATGGTGAGCGCCCCGGCCTGCATTAAGTTTTCACGCCCTACCAGTGCTGGTGTCGCCGCCAATAGCGCCGTAACGCCAAGCGATGCGAAAAAACCATCCCATAAACCAAGTAAATAGATTGCCAGCAATGACGGCTCCGGCAGCAGTGCATTAAGGCACAGTCCAATGAAGCCAATGCCACAGGTGCCGCGCGCCAGCAAAATCACTTTTTTGCGCTCATAGCGATCCGCCAGCACACCGCCAACCATCAGGCCAACAAACATCGCGCCGCCGGTCAGCGTCACCGAAAGCCCCACCTGCCAGGTAGAATGCGTCATCATCTGGATCTGCACCGGCACCGCGACGCCGAGCAAACCCAGAGACACAATTGAGATAAAACGAGCGAGGAATACTGCGCGAAACGCCGGGTGCGTTTTCAACAGGCTGAGGTTAAGCAGCCAGGATTGTTTATTCATTACAATGCCTTGCCATCAAATATTTTAAATACCTATTCTTAGGCTGCACATGCTAACATATCCAAATAAGATCGATAACGATAATTAATTTCATTATCATGGAAGTTCATATGTCTGGTTCTGTTGCCGTGACACGCGCCATTGCCGTGCCCGGATTGCTGTTATTACTGATTATCGCGACGGCATTAAGCCTGCTCATTGGAGCAAAATCACTCCCCGCTTCCGTAGTGCTGGAGGCCTTCTCCGGCACCTGCCAGAGCGCCGACTGCACCATCGTGCTCGACGCGCGACTGCCGCGCACCCTTGCCGGTTTACTGGCAGGCGGCGCGCTTGGCCTTGCCGGGGCGTTGATGCAAACCCTCACCCGAAATCCACTTGCCGACCCCGGCTTGCTTGGCGTGAACGCCGGAGCCAGCTTTGCCATTGTGCTGGGTGCGGCGCTGTTTGGTTACTCATCCGCGCAGGAACAACTGGCGATGGCCTTCGCCGGGGCGCTGGTGGCCTCATTGATTGTTGCCTTTACCGGCAGTCAGGGCGGCGGGCAGTTAAGTCCGGTGCGTTTAACCCTGGCGGGCGTGGCGCTGGCGGCAGTGCTGGAAGGGCTGACCAGCGGCATCGCCCTGCTTAATCCTGACGTCTACGATCAACTGCGTTTCTGGCAAGCCGGTTCGCTGGATATTCGCAATCTACATACCTTAAAAGTGGTGCTGATCCCGGTGCTGATCGCCGGAGCAACCGCGCTATTACTGAGCCGCGCGCTGAACAGTTTAAGCCTCGGCAGCGACACCGCGACGGCGCTGGGCAGTCGCGTGGCGCGCACACAGTTAATTGGTCTGCTGGCGATTACCGTGCTTTGTGGTAGTGCGACAGCGGTAGTTGGCCCGATTGCCTTTATTGGCCTGATGATGCCGCATATGGCGCGTTGGCTGGTGGGTGCCGATCATCGCTGGTCGCTGCCCGTAACGCTGCTTGCTACCCCTGCCCTGCTGCTGTTTGCCGATATCATCGGGCGGGTGATTGTGCCCGGTGAACTGCGCGTTTCTGTGGTCAGTGCCTTTATTGGTGCACCGGTGCTGATCTTCCTCGTGCGACGTAAAACGCGAGGTGGTGCATGATTTACGTCTCTCGCCGATTACTCATCACCTGTTTGCTGCTTATTTCCGCCTGTGTGGTTGCAGGTATCTGGGGATTACGCAGCGGTGCCGTCACGCTGGAAACCTCGCAGGTATTCGCCGCGCTGATGGGCGATGCGCCGCGCAGTATGACGATGGTGGTCACCGAATGGCGTTTACCACGCGTGCTGATGGCGCTGTTGATTGGCGCGGCACTGGGCGTCAGCGGTGCGATTTTTCAGTCGCTGATGCGTAACCCGCTCGGCAGCCCTGACGTAATGGGCTTTAACACCGGGGCGTGGAGCGGCGTGCTGGTGGCGATGGTGCTGTTTGGTCAGGACCTGACGGCTATCGCGCTGGCAGCAATGGTGGGCGGCATTGTCACTTCTCTGTTGGTCTGGCTGCTCGCCTGGCGTAACGGTATCGACACCTTTCGGTTGATTATTATCGGCATCGGCGTTCGCGCCATGCTGGTGGCCTTTAATACTTGGCTGTTGCTGAAAGCGTCTTTAGAAACGGCGCTAACAGCGGGTTTGTGGAATGCCGGATCGCTCAATGGCCTGACGTGGGCAAAAACTTCGCCTTCCGCACCCATCATTATATTGATGCTCATTGCCGCCGCCTTGCTGGTGCGGCGAATGCGCTTGCTGGAGATGGGCGATGATACCGCCTGCGCGCTGGGCGTCAGCGTCGAGCGTTCGCGTCTGTTAATGATGCTGGTTGCAGTGGTGCTTACCGCTGCGGCAACGGCGCTTGCCGGGCCGATTTCCTTTATTGCTTTAGTCGCGCCGCACATTGCCCGACGCATTAGCGGCACCGCTCGCTGGGGGCTGACCCAGGCGGCGCTGTGCGGAGCGCTGTTACTGCTGGCGGCCGATCTCTGCGCCCAACAACTGTTTATGCCGTATCAACTTCCGGTTGGCGTCGTTACCGTCAGCCTCGGCGGTATTTACCTTATCGTCTTGTTAATTCAGGAGTCTCGCAAAAAATGACCGAATCAGTAGCCCGTTTGCGCGGCGAACAGTTAACCCTGGGATATGGCAAATATACCGTTGCGGAAAATCTGACTGTAGAAATTCCTGATGGTCACTTCACGGCAATTATCGGACCAAATGGCTGTGGTAAATCCACGTTACTGCGTACCTTAAGCCGCCTGATGACGCCTGCTCACGGGCATGTCTGGCTGGATGGCGAGCACATTCAACATTACGCCAGTAAAGAAGTTGCACGCCGGATTGGTCTGTTGGCGCAAAATGCTACCACGCCGGGCGATATCACCGTGCAGGAGCTGGTGGCGCGTGGACGTTATCCGCATCAACCGCTGTTTACCCACTGGCGCAAAGAGGATGAAGAAGCGGTAACGAAAGCGATGCAGGCCACGGGAATAACTCATCTGGCAGATCAAAGCGTGGATACCCTTTCTGGCGGACAACGCCAGCGAGCGTGGATCGCGATGGTGCTGGCCCAGGAAACGGCAATTATGCTGCTCGACGAACCCACGACCTGGCTGGATATCAGTCATCAGATTGATCTACTGGAACTGTTAAGCGAACTGAACCGCGAGAAAGGCTATACCCTGGCGGCGGTGCTGCACGATCTTAATCAGGCCTGTCGTTACGCCAGCCATTTGATTGCATTGCGGGAAGGGAAAATTGTTGCTCAGGGAGCGCCGAAGGAGATTGTCACTGCTGAACTGATTGAGCGCATTTATGGTCTGCGATGCATGATCATTGACGATCCGGTAGCCGGAACGCCGCTTGTGGTGCCGCTCGAACGAACGGCACCTTCAACCGCAAATAGTTAAACTAAGTGGTCTGCCATCATGGCATCCTGTTTTCTGGATGCCATCGCATAGCGCAATAACACGCTACCACAAGCCACCATCCCGCCGATCAGCGCGGAAAGGATCACAATAATCGCCTTACCCGGACCGTCTTTTTTCACTGGCAATGACGGGCTTAACTGATATTTAAACGGCGTAAAATTCACATCGTTGACATTTGCTTTTGTTAATTGCTCGACAAGATACTGCCGATTACGTAATTCACCGTTCAGTTCCGCAACGTCAGTAACCGCTTTTTCAATTTCCAGTTTGCGTTCAATACCGTCTGCGCCGAGAGAAATAGAGAAATCGGGGTCATCTTTAACGGCCTGACCATTACTGTATACGGGCTTTTTAATTCCTGCCGCGTTGGCAATGTCGAGAGAATAATTGAGGCGCTGAATGTTTGCATCAAGTTGATTTTTCGTTTTAATGCGATCCTGAGCCAGTTTTTCTTTTTCAAACTGGGTTTTGATCTCCAGTTTATTACGGATGTTTTCTATCGACTCTTTCACCACCAACGCAGAGATATAATCGATATACCCGCTCAAAACGGTCTGCGCCTCTTTACTGGTTGGCGCGGTAAAACTTAGCGTCCAGGAGGTATACAGTGACGGTTCATCTTTTTTCTTACTGGCATTGTCATCAACCGCTTTCATTTTTTCGCTCAATGCAACAATAGCGCGATGCAAATCCAGTTCATCGATTTTCGCCTCTTTTAATTGGTCCATCACATAAGGTGATGAACGCAGGTACTCTTCCAGCAAGCTAACGGACTGAAACTTCTTGATAAACAGGTTAAATGCACCGCCACGGTCGATATTAACATCGAGATCAAGAACGCGGAGTTTGGTAAAGGTTTTCTCCAGGTCCTGCCACTGAATGGCTTCGGCGGGAGTAATAACGGCTGAGCTGGTCCATTTTTGCGGCAGGATGAAAGAGATCAGTAAACCTGCGCAGGCAAATGCAAAAACGACCGCCATGACCGTTTTTTTGGCCCGCCATAAAACTTCGATTAGATTAAGTAAATCAATTTCATTACTACTGGGCGACGCCAGAGGATACTCGGAAAAATGAGCGTCACTTCCCTGTTTAATATTCAGTGATGACATGGGTATAACCTGAAAATGAGTCCAATAGGGGGAAATCTCCACGGCGCTCACTTTACCAGTTGGTGAGAAATTATCCGAAGCTGAAGTTTGTAAATTCCTTCCACTGAATGCAACACTCACTCTATTTAAGAGAAATATTCATCAAACCTATAAATCAAACAAATAAAAAACCCATAATTATTTTCTGTAATTATGGGTTTATAGATAATATTAATTTACCTGTTTAGCGTTGCGCGAATAATCGGCCCAATTTTTACAAACGCCCCTGGAGAGATAATATCCACATGCGCACAATCCTGACGATAGATATCCAGCTCGGCAATCCAGGGCGACCAAGCGCGTTCGGGGCTCATACCTTCCTGAAGCGTGCGTTCAGCAACAAACAGCGTCGCTTTACCATCAAACGGTACGCTATGAGCAGTCGTCAGCAGACGCACAGCATCAGCGTAGTTGCCTTCAATGGTGGTAAACAACTCCGTTGAAGTACTTCCCTGCTGTGCCGCCAGGAAGGCCTCGCGTTCGCGGTTAATCTCCGCCAGCACTTCCGGGTCCAGACCATTAGCCTCTTTTTCCTGCCAGTTTTGCGTTTCTGGCGGCCAGGTATCCAGCAAACCAAGAAATGCCACCTGTTCGCCACGGGCACGCAGTCGCGCCGCAATGCCCTGCGCCAGCGTACCGCCAAGGGAATACCCCAGCAGGTAATAAGGGCCGTGCGGTTGTTGTTCAAGTAACGTTGCCAGATGCGCTTCACAGACTTCATCCAGATTTGCCGCGGTATGCATGGGGCCATTGGGGCGCGGCGACTGAATGCCGATAATCGACCATTGTGGATCGATATAACGCGAGAGCACGCTAAACTGCCAGGCAAAACCGGATGCCGGATGGAAACAAAACAGCGTCGGGCCATTACCTTCACGCAACGGCAGAATGGTTTCGAATCCCATACGCCGGGTGCTGTCTTCTTCAGCATCAATAATCGTTGCCAGTTTAGCGACGGTTGACGCGACCATCACTTGCCCCGGCGTCACCTGGCGGGCAACCTGCCGACTTAACTGCGCTGCCAGTTTCATTGCCAGTAGCGAATGACCGCCAAGCGCAAAGAAATCAGCATCGGCATCCTGCACCTCACAACCCAGCAACGACGCGAATGCCGCGGCAATAATCGTTTCACTGCCCGCTTTTGGCGCACGCCCCGGCGCTTGTGCCTTCAGTTCAGGCAACGGTAAGGCTTTGCGATCCAGCTTGCCGTTGGCGCTAAGAGGTAACAGTGGAAGTTGCAGCAGAACCACGGGCACCATATGTGGTGGCAATGTTTCGCGAAGCTGCGCCTGTAATGCGCTGGTATCCAACGGCAGACCTGATTGCGACACCAGATAGCCCACCAACTGACGCGCATCACCACCGGTGGCTGCCGCCTGGTTAATCACACAGGCGTGGGTAACGGCTTGTTCGACATCCGGCAGCGCCTGCATCACGCGATCGATTTCGCCCAGTTCAATACGCTGCCCGCGAATTTTTAGCTGATCGTCACTGCGCCCGAGGTACTCCACCGCGCCGTTATCCAGCCAGCGGGCAACGTCTCCGGTACGGTACATCCGTTCACCAGGGACAAAAGGATCGGCAATAAAGCGGCTGGCGGTCAGATCGGGTCGTCCAAGATACCCCTGCGCCAGTTGAATGCCGGTGAGATAGAGATCACCCGCCACACCCGGCGGCACCGGATGCATCATCGCATCAAGAATACGCAGATCCGTATTCCATACCGGATAACCAATCGGCACACTGCTGCCGCGCACCTGTGCCAGTTCCTCGCCAAAAGCCGGATACCAGCTGACATCTACCGCCGCTTCCGTCGGGCCATATAGATTATGCAACGGCACGCTGGTTAACTGTTGCCATTCGCGGCATAAATCAGCCGGTAAGGCCTCACCACTACAGAAAACCTGTTTCAACGTCGCGCAACTCTGGCGAGCGGTTTGCGGCGTCAGCGATGCAACAAATGCTGCCAGCATCGACGGCACAAAGTGCGTGGTCGTTACGCCATATTCGGCAAAGAATTGCTGCATAGCGAGCGGGTCGCGGTGCGCTTCCGGTTCAGCCATCACCAGTTTAGCCCCGGCAATAAACGGCCAGAAAAACTCCCACACCGAGACATCAAAACTGCACGGCGTTTTTTGGGCAACGACATCTTCGCCTGTAAGCAGATAATGATTTTGCATCCACAACAGGCGGTTAACGATAGCCGTCTGCCCGACCATTACCCCTTTCGGCCTGCCGGTGGAGCCAGAGGTAAAGATGATATAAGCCGTGTGATGCGGTTGTGAAAGTTGCAGCGGCGCACTGCCCTGCGGTTTAAGCGGGGCGTTATAGCAAAGGTTGGTTAAATCTGGAACATCGGCAAAGCGCGGCAGTTGATCGTCGGTGGTGATTAACAGCGACGGACGCGCATCTTCCAGCATCATTTTCAGGCGATCGTCCGGATAGCCGGTATCCAGCGGTAGCCAGGCCGCGCCAGCTTCAACTATCGCATGTAGCGCCAGGGTCAAAAAGACCGAGCGCGGTAGCGCCACCGCCACGCTGTCGCCCGGTTTAACGCCACGCTCACGCAGCAGATTCGCCAGCGCCACCACCTGCTCGCGCATTTCCCGATAGCTGAACTGGTAACGCGCATCTGCCAGCGCCGGAGCATCCGGTGTTTTTGCCGCTTGTTCTGCCACCAGCGCGCTCAGCGTGGTTTCTGGAATCTCAACCTGAGTGGCGTTGATCTGCGCCAGCTGCGCATACTCACCTGGCAGCATAATATCGACATCGCCGCACAACAGCGCCGGATCCGCGGCGAACTGGGCAATCAGCATTTTCAGGCGTTCAGCATGCTGGATTAACGTTGGCTCATCGTAACGCTGTTTATTGGCGAGGATCTCAATACTCAAATCACCGTGTTCATCCGGGAACAGGGCCAGTTCAAGGTCATTAACCGGACCGGTTGCCAAGGTATGGGTTTGCGCCTGAACACCAGGAATATCCAGTTGGTAATCAAATACCTTGATATTGAGTACCGGACCAAACAGCGGTTCATCACCTGCCGCTCGCCCGCTGTCACGGACAATTTGTTCGGCATCGTAACGTTGATGACGACGCATTTTTTTCAGTTGTGCTGCCAGTCGGGTTGCCAGTTCCGGCAGCGTTTCTTGCGCCGCAATGTGAATACCCAACGGCAAAACGTTGAGCACGGGTCCGGTAGCCGTCAGCGCCGCCGAGCCCAGTCGACGCATAAAGATAAATCCAGCGGCGTAGTCCATGCGATTGCACAATCGCCCCAGCCACAAAGCCGTCAGCGCAAGGGCTAAATCGGTACGCTGCACACCTGAAAGTTGCGTAGCCAACTGGCGGAATTCCCCGTCGGTAAATTCCATTTTCAGACGTAAAATATCTGCCGAAGCGCTGCGCCCCGGTAAAGGTGCCGGAGAAAGTGACGCGGGCGGCGGCAGTTGACGACGCTGTTCTGCCCAGAATGCCGCATCACGCTGCCAGGCTTCGCTTTCGCGGTATTGCTGGTACTCTTCCACTACATCAGCGAAAGGCGTAAACGGCGAAGCAGGCGTTGGTTCGCCACGCAGCCATGTGCAGTAAATATTGGCGATCTGGCGGGTAATGGCCGGGAAACTGAAGCCATCGACCAGCAAATGGTGATAACGCTGATACCAGTACCAGCGGTTATCCGCCACCTGTATCAGCTGATGAAAGACCAGTGGTTTACCGCTATCGACGCGCAGATCTTGTTGCAAATCCGCCTGCATTAATGCCTGCGCAGTACCGTGCGGATCAATGTTGGTTCGCAGGTCGATAATTTCTGGCAGTTCGAACGTCAGCGCATCATCGACCCACTGCCAGACTTCGCCGTTATCTTCCGTAAAACGCATCCGCAGCGTATCTGCTTGCGCTAGTCCGTCAACCACCGCGCGGGCCAGTAATGGCGCATCAACCTCTCCGGTTAACTCAACGTAATGCGCTACGCTCCAGGCGGAGGGTAAATCCGACAGTTTTTCTGCCATCCAGATGCCGGGCTGTGCGGCGACCAAAGGTAAATGCTGGCTCATTGCGCCTCCTGCAACTGGGTGAAATTCGCCGGTGTCAGAGTACGCCAGTGGGCTTCAAGCCACTGCTGGCAGGACTCTTGTGACTGCGGCTGACACACAATGTCCCAGCCTGCCGGTAAGGCGCATTGTTGCGGCCACAGACTGAATTGCCCCTGCGCATTGCGCAAAATGTAAAACGCTCCCTGTGGATCATCGAAGGGATTACTGAATGCCATATTCAACTCCTGTCATGGAAAAGTGGTTGCCAGAGGTCGATTAGCCCCTGCATCAAGCCACCGCGCCAACAAAGCGCATCATGTCCGCCGTCAACCTGACGCCAGAAAATGGATTCTTTTATGGGGTGTAATTGCGCATACAGCGCCTGATTGGCCCGCATAATCATCGGCTCGCGAATACCCGCTTCCAGCACAATGCGCAGACCTTCGGCGCTAACTTCACCAGCTTTAAGCTTTTCAAGTAACACGCCCTCTTGCTGCCCGCCCCGATGCGGCCACCAGTACGATCCTGACTGGCTTAATACACAACCAAAACGTTCAGGCCAGTGCAGTCCGGCATACAGCGCGGAAAGTCCACCAAAACTCTGCCCGGCAACCACGGTGCGATCGGCGCGATCGCTAAAAGGGGCAATAGCTTTCACCAGGGGTAATAACTCTTGCTGTACTGCGAGCCAGAAATCCGCATTACACGGCAGTTCGTGAGCGCGGTGCGTGGTGTCGATAGCGTCGATCAACACATACACGGCGGGAGGAAGTTGCTGACGATGGGTCAGCGAAGTCAGCACTGGCCAGACGGGCATACTTTGCGCCCAAAATTCGCCATCGAGCAAAACTGCCAGCGGGCGTTCTTCTGCTGTTGCATCGCCGGTGGTAAAAATCCATACACGACGTGAATTTTTCAACCGTTCACTTTTCCAGATAATTTCTTTGGCTGGTATTTCTGGCGCTTGCGGACAATCCCATCCCGGTTGCAGAGGCGCTTGCGGCATTTCGAGTGCAGAAACAGCGTGCCCTCGCCCGCCTTTCCAGCTTTGTGGATTCAGCGGATCGGCTATTGCCTGGGGTAATAGTTTTCGCCAGCCTTCACGTAATTCGAGGCGATCGGGGGATGGTGCAGAAAAAATGTCATCGCGTTCGGTGGGAATAAAGCAGTAGCTGCCGCGCCAGTTGGCATTGAGTTGTGTCGTCCACTGCCAGACATCAGTACCTGCAATGCGCTGCATCGACTGGGGCTGGCTGTTCTGATGATGATCGGTCACACCAGTGATGTAGACCCATACGCGCTTTATCGGCGAGTATTCTTCAGAACCTTGGGGATCACGCCACCAGAAAGTGACCTCAAACATTTCGTCATTCAGACGCTGCCATTCCGGGCCATGTTTCGACTGCCACCAGCTCTCACTTCCTACTTTTAACGCCGTCACACCATAACCCCATGTTTACTGTGCAATTTTTCATTGATTGCAGAAATATATTGATAATATTATTGATAACTATTTGCATTTGCAATAGCGTAATGGCGCGCCGTGGGAAGCGCGGACATTAATTAACCAACTGCACTGCGTGTCTTTCAGGATCAAAGGTTTTCGCGGTAGCGGGATGCGTCGTGTTGAGGACGACCATGCCCGACAGTTGCAATTCGTGGCAAAAATGCAGGAATAAAACAATGAACAAGAAGATTCATTCCCTGGCCTTGTTGGTCAATCTGGGGATTTATGGGGTAGCGCAGGCACAAGAGCCGACCGATACTCCTGTTTCACATGACGATACCATTGTCGTTACCGCCGCCGAGCAGAACTTGCAGGCACCTGGCGTTTCGACCATCACCGCAGATGAAATCCGCAAAAACCCGGTTGCCCGCGATGTGTCGGAGATCATCCGTACCATGCCAGGCGTTAACCTGACCGGTAACTCCACCAGTGGTCAGCGTGGGAATAACCGACAGATTGATATTCGCGGTATAGGTCCGGAAAACACGCTGATTTTAATTGACGGCAAACCGGTCAGCAGCCGTAACTCGGTGCGTCAGGGCTGGCGTGGCGAGCGCGATACCCGTGGTGATACTTCCTGGGTGCCGCCTGAAATGATTGAACGTATTGAAGTTCTGCGTGGTCCGGCTGCAGCGCGTTATGGCAACGGCGCGGCGGGTGGCGTAGTTAACATCATTACCAAAAAAGGCAGCGGTGAGTGGCACGGTTCCTGGGACGCTTATTTCAATGCGCCAGAACATAAAGAGGAAGGTGCCACTAAACGCACCAACTTCAGTCTGACCGGCCCGCTGGGCGACGAATTCAGCTTCCGCTTGTATGGCAACCTCGACAAAACCCAGGCTGACGCGTGGGATATCAACCAGGGCCATCAGTCCGCGCGTGCCGGAACGTATGCCACGACGTTACCAGCCGGGCGCGAAGGGGTGATCAACAAAGATATTAATGGCGTGGTGCGCTGGGACTTCGCGCCTCTGCAATCACTCGAACTGGAAGCGGGTTACAGCCGCCAGGGTAACCTGTATGCGGGCGATACCCAGAACACCAACTCTGACGCTTACACTCGCTCGAAATATGGCGATGAAACCAACCGCCTGTATCGCCAGAACTACTCGCTGACCTGGAACGGTGGCTGGGATAACGGAGTGACCACCAGCAACTGGGTGCAGTATGAACACACCCGTAACTCGCGTATTCCGGAAGGTCTGGCGGGCGGTACCGAAGGGAAATTTAACGAAAAAGCGACACAGGATTTCGTCGATATCGATCTTGATGACGTGATGCTGCACAGCGAAGTTAACCTGCCGATTGATTTCCTCGTTAACCAAACGCTGACGCTGGGTACGGAGTGGAATCAGCAACGGATGAAGGACTTGAGTTCCAATACCCAGGCGCTGACCGGGGCGAACACCGGCGGCGCTATTGATGGTGTGAGTGCCACCGACCGTAGCCCGTATTCAAAAGCAGAAATTTTCTCGCTATTTGCCGAAAACAACATGGAGCTGACTGACAGCACCATCGTAACGCCGGGGCTGCGTTTCGATCATCACAGTATTGTCGGCAATAACTGGAGCCCGGCGCTGAACATATCGCAAGGTTTAGGCGATGACTTCACGCTGAAAATGGGCATTGCCCGCGCCTATAAAGCGCCGAGCCTGTACCAGACTAACCCGAACTACATTCTCTACAGTAAAGGTCAGGGCTGCTATGCCAGCGCGGGCGGCTGCTATCTGCAAGGTAACGATGACCTGAAAGCAGAAACCAGCATCAACAAAGAGATTGGTCTGGAGTTCAAACGCGACGGCTGGCTGGCGGGCGTCACCTGGTTCCGTAACGATTATCGCAATAAGATTGAAGCGGGCTATGTGGCTGTAGGGCAAAACGCAGTCGGCACCGATCTCTATCAGTGGGATAACGTGCCGAAAGCAGTGGTTGAAGGTCTGGAAGGATCGTTAAACGTACCAGTTAGCGAAACGGTGATGTGGACCAATAACATCACTTATATGCTGAAGAGTGAAAACAAAACCACGGGCGACCGTTTGTCGATCATCCCGGAGTACACGTTGAACTCAACGCTGAGCTGGCAGGCGCGGGAAGATTTGTCGATGCAAACGACCTTCACCTGGTACGGTAAGCAGCAGCCGAAAAAATACAACTACAAAGGTCAGCCAGCGGTTGGCCCGGAAACCAAAGAAATCAGTCCTTACAGCATTGTGGGTCTGAGCGCGACCTGGGATGTGACGAAGAATGTCAGTCTGACCGGCGGCGTGGACAACCTGTTCGACAAACGTTTGTGGCGTGCGGGTAATGCCCAGACCACGGGCGATCTGGCAGGGGCCAACTATATCGCGGGTGCCGGGGCGTATACCTATAACGAGCCGGGACGTACGTGGTACATGAGCGTAAACACTCACTTCTGATGCTAACGTCAGATTGTTGACAAAGTGCGCGTCGTTCATGCCGGATGCGCTACGCTTATCCGGCCTACAAAAATCTTGCCAATTCAATATATTGCAGGACCATGTAGGCCTGATAAGCGTAGCGCATCAGGCAGTTTAGCGTTTGTCATCAGTCTCTAATATGGTCGACATGAAAACTACGCATACCTCCCTCCCCTTTGCCGGACATACGCTGCATTTTGTTGAGTTCGATCCGGCGAATTTTTGTGAGCAGGATTTACTCTGGCTGCCGCATTACGCGCAACTGCAACACGCTGGACGGAAGCGCAAAGCCGAACATTTAGCCGGGCGGATCGCTGCAATTTATGCGCTGCGGGAATATGGCTATAAATGTGTGCCCGCAATCGGCGAGCTACGCCAACCGGTGTGGCCTGCGGAGGTATACGGCAGTATTAGCCACTGCGGGGCTACGGCATTGGCCGTGGTTTCCCGTCAACCGATTGGCGTTGATATCGAAGAAATTTTTTCTGCGCAAACAGCGACCGAATTGACAGACAACATTATTACACCAGCAGAACACGAGCGACTCGCAGACTGCGGTTTAGCCTTTTCTCTGGCGCTGACACTGGCATTTTCCGCCAAAGAGAGCGCATTTAAGGCAAGTGAGATCCAAACTGATGCAGGTTTTCTGGACTATCAGATAATTAGCTGGAATAAACAGCAGGTCATCATTCATCGTGAGAATGAGATGTTTGCTGTGCACTGGCAGATAAAAGAAAAAATAGCCATAACTCTGTGCCAACACGATTAATTGACAACATCTGGTACGATTCGCCCGCAGCCATCACTGACCGCGGGCGAAAGTGTAAAGCAGGTGCCTTACCACTCTGACCTGACAACCGGATATGCGGGGATTGCTCCCCGCACAACGGCTACTTCTTCGGTTCGTAAGCGAGAACAGCCTTAAACTCAATATTACGTTCCTT